>NZ_CAJCHS010000066.1 GCF_903970205.1 Nevskia soli
AAAGTTCCATCGCGAGCGACCGTACCGCCGCTTCCAAAGCGCCCTTCGAAGCCGCATACCCCACGATCCCCGCACCGCCTGACCGCGTGGCCGCCGTCGATACGAAGACAATCGATCCCTCGCGCGCCACCAAACGCGCCTTCAACGCCGCCGCCATAAATCCGAGCGATCCCACCACGTTGGTCCGAAATCCGCGTTCCAGGGACTCGTAGCTTTCCATCATCAGCGGCCGGATTTCCTGCGTTCCCGCCGCCAGCACCCAGCCGTGAATCGGCGTCTGGCGTTCTTTCAGCGACGCGAGAAACGATCGCACCGACGCCTCATCGGTCACATCGCACGCCGCCGTCTCAAACCCCGCGCCCGCCGCTTTGCCGGGATCGCGCCCCACCGCAATCACGTGTGCCCCTTGCCGGGTCAGCATTTCCGCGCACGCCCGCCCAATCCCCGAAGTCCCGCCCGTGACCACCACGGTCATGCCTGCCACAGCGTCGCTCCCCAGGAAAGGCCGACTCCGAACGACATCAGCAGCACCCTCGCCCCCGGCTTCACTTTGCCCGCCGCCATCGCCTCCGCCAACACCACCGGCAACGCCGATCCGCTCGTGTTCCCAATCTCCTCCACGAAAATATGCGTCTTCTCCGGCCCGATTTTCAGCTTCTTGATCAGGTAATCGAGGATGAACTTATTCGGCTGGTGAAACAGGAACAGGTCCACATCCTCCATCGCCAGATTCAAGCGCCCCAGCAGCGACTGAATCGTCTTCGGCACCGTCGTGATGACGAATTGAAACACCGCAGCCCCGTGCATATACATGTTCTCGGCCGATCGCAAACTGCCCTCGCTGTCCGGCTCGGCAATGCAGGTCTGCGCCGAGCGCCGTTGCCGGAACCCGCTAACCGGCATGATCAGGTACTTCGCGCCACTTCCATCTGTCCCGAGTTCGAACCCGAGAAATCCGCCCCCGTCCGCCGGCGGCTCGACCAGCGTCGCCGACCCGGCATCGCCGATGATCGGCATCAGCGCCCGGTCCAACTCATTCACCGTCCGCGACATCGTATCGCCGGTCAACACCAGTGCCCGGCGCGCCACCCCCGCGGCAATCATCGAATGCGCGACCGACAGCGCATAAACGTACTGGCTGCATCCCAGATTGATATCGAACGCGGCGCATCGCGTAGGTAGTTTCAAGCGCTCCTGCAGCAGACAAGCCGTCGTCGGCATCAGGTAATCCGGCGTCTGCGTGCAGTGAATCAGCAAGTCGATCGACTGCCGGTCGACCGCCTGTCGCGCCAACAGCGTCTCCGCGGCATCGAACGCCAGATCGGACCCGCAAACGCCCTCCGCCGCGATCCGCCGGCTGCGAATCCCTGACCCCGAAAGCACCTTCTGCATCGCGGCTTCTCCAAAACGCTCGGAGAGCTGCTCCTGACTGACGGTTTCCGTTCCGAGGGCGTACGCAACGCCCGTAATGGTCGATGCCGCCATCCTACTTCGCCGCGCGCACCGCGTTCAAAATGTCCGCCGGAGTCTGGGCATTCACCAGATCGTCCGGACTCATCGCGATACCCAACTTCTCGTCAAGGAACACGATGGTCGAAAGATAAGCGACCGAATCCCATACGTCCAGATCCCGCAAACTCGTGGTCATTTGGACTTGGCCGGGGGATGCGCCGATCGCATCCGCGAAGGCGTCCAGAAACTCTAGGTCACTCACTTGAACGGTCTCAAACCAGTCTACAAGCGCGGCCGTCCCACCAAAGCTACCTCCTGTTGGAAGGTCTTAGGTGGCGAACGGCTGACCGGGACGGATCGCAAAGAAATCGTCGTAATCCGCCGGCGTGATGTGCAACGGCGGCATCGCGCCATCACCCCAAGCGCCTTTGACGAAGACCGGCTCGCTGCCCCGTTCCCGGTAAGCTGCCGCGCGCAGCGCATCCGAGAACGGTTCGAACGAGGAGTGCGCAACCACCTCGGACGCTCCATTCTGGGCAGCAAGGCGCGTCGCTAAGCCCACGGCCGCCGCCCAATCCTCACGTTCTCCAGCGGTCAGTTGCAGATCGGCAATTCGAGCCTGGCTATCGACATCGGCCAGCAGCAGTTGCCCGGCAATTTGGCCGTTCTTACGGAGAACATATCCATGCATTCTTACCGCCGGGCAGGCCATCAGATAGTTCAACAGCTCCGGGCTGCGAACCGCTCCGGTATCCAGATCTTCGTCCCGGAATCGCGTAACGGCGTCTACAGACCACCCCGCCGGCGTGCGCGGCAGAAGCGGCAGACTCCACAGCCACGCTCGCGCGGTCTTGGCCGCCCGCAGCAACAACGTCGGCTCCGTTCTCCGTCCGAACTGCCGGAACGGCCGCAAGACTCGTACGAAGGTTCGGAATGCGGCAACCGTTTTATAGCCGGCACGAGGCATCACCTTGCGGGAATCCTCGGAACCGCCGATCCCCACCGAAACCGTGACCCGCTTCTCGATTTCCCGCCGCAACAGCAGCCCCGCGCCCGCCGCTTTCGGAGCCCCCGCCCAGTCGATAATCTGGCACGCGTCCACGCCGAACAAACGCATGGGCCAGACACATCCGTGCGCTGCGTACTCCCCTCCGCGTTCCAGCACATAGCTCCGGCTGCCGGCCCAATCCGGACGCGCATCGTAATACTTCCAGCGAATCAGGTCCAGCCGCAGCGACGGCGCATCGATGCCAGTCCCAAAAATGCCCGCCAGGAATTCGCGAACGCGCAGCGATTCTCCGGCTTCGGTCGGACGGATCGTAAACGGCGGCATCTCAGGTCATCCGGAAGCCGGCCGCTTCCATCCCGAACATCGCCGGATCCAGACTCGGATCGACGCCGATCCGACGCAATCGCCATCGATCTGCCCCCGGCGCGTTCAGTCCGCGAACCGCCGTAACCGCGCTCGCAAACCCCGCCGCTTCGACCGCTCGGACGCAGTCGTCATCGAAATCCGCGTCTTTCCCGTTGGGATAACAGAAATGCTGCACCGGCATTCCAATCTCTTTCTCGATGTCCGCCTTCGAACCCGCAATCTCGTCCTGCTTTTCCTGGAACGAAGCCAGCCGGGACAGGATCGGGTGCGTCCGCGTATGCGCCCCGACATCGAGGCCCTCCTCCGCCATGCGCTTCAATTGAGCCCATTCCAAAGGCGCGTAAGCCGCCGGAATGTCGGTCGGCGGCCCCACCCGGATCAATTCGAAGATGCAAATCAGGTACGATCGGCGGTCCTGATCGGAACACCGGATCAGCGCCTGCGCGATCGGATCGAACGCCGTGTTCGGAGCACCGCGAAACCTGGAGCCATCCGGAAGCGGCACATCCAACATGGACAGTTTGGTCGATTTCAGGGCATAATCGAGCAAGTCCGGCCACAACCAAAGTCTTCGATCCAGAAATCCCGAAACCGCGTACAGCGTAACCGGGATGCCTTCCTCGCGAAAGACCGGCCACGCCGTCGCAAAATCCAGATATCCGTCATCAACCGTAACGGCAATCTCCCGCGGGCCGTGCGGTTCGTCGATAGACGAAAGCCGAACCGGTCGATAGTGCTTCCGAATATGGCGCAGCTGCGCGCGCAGCCGCTGCTGCACCACCCCGGCATCGCCCGCGAACCGGTGGTACATCAGAATCCGCAAGCTGGAGGTGTGGGCCGCGCGAGCCCCGCGAAGACCTCCGCCAGCCACGAACAACTGTTTGAGAAACGCCTTCAACCTAGTGTAAGGTCTATCAGACTTTTACCGCGACCGCGCATCTCCCCACCGCCAACGCGATACCCCGCGCCGTCACACTTGCCGCATACCCGCATATTGCGTCGCTTTACGTGGCGCAGCGTGGAGGCAAGCCCGTTTTCGGACCGTGTATACAGTGCGACTCACCCTGTATACACCGTGTATACAGCGCGACTCGAGGACGCGGTCTATCCAGCCGGATCTTTATTTAATCCGCTAACCGGCTGATTCCAAACGACGCGCGCGAATAAATCCACCCGATGTCGACCCGAGCGACTTACGATGGAAGCAGGAGAGCGGGATGTGAAACGTTGCGAAAGTCGCACCAGGATCCGAGTCCCCCAAAATCACGCCAATATCCAGTAACAAACGCTGCGTGCCGGTTCCGGAAACCTCCTTTAAAATCAGACATATAAAGAAAAATCTCGTTTGGTAAAAAAACTGGCTCGCTTTTCCGCTTCCGCAGCCCTTGCGAGCTGAAATCGCCGCGAACGGCCGTCGAAAGGTCCAACGTAACCCGCCCCGCCGCGCCCTGAAGTGTCGGCATTTGTTGGAGGTATGGAAATAGCTCGAAAGTTCGTGGTATCTTCAAATTCGCTAAAGGGAAAGTTGTAGGAGAGGCCATCCCTAGGCCTGCTCCGCTTCGTACTCATACTGCTGACTCATATTACTTACGTGTCCTATCGTGAGTTCCTAACAAGGTTCGGGCGCCTGGCGCCCACTAGCGTTACCGGCCGACGCTCCGGTCATCGCGCGAATCCCGGGAATGCACGTACAAGCTTGAAGGAGAGACAAAAATGTACAGACTGACCGGACGGGCGAAGGCTTTCGCGGGCCTCCTGCTCCTCCTCGTTGGGTTTTCTGGAGTCCTGAGCGCCCAACTGCCTATCCCCGCGCCGGCTCCGGGCGGGCCTCCGAACGTGTTCTTCGGAGGCGTTAATCCTCTGGCAGCCGCCAATAGCCCTGTTATTTTATTCGTTCATGGTCTGGGTAGTAACGCCAGTTACTGGTTCACCAACAGCAACCAGATGTACGGCGATGCGTTCGCCGCGGGTTATCGCACCGCGTTCGTTAGCATGAGCGTCGACAATCAGGATAACCACGCCACCATCGCTGCCAACGCCGCGATGCTGCAGTCGGTGATGCCTTTTATTCTGACGTACTTCAACACCACGCAGGTTTACATCGTCGCCCACTCAAAGGGCGGCCTTGACGCCCAGGTGGCCATGGAAGATCCGGGATTCCGTTCGCATGTGCGGGCATTTTTTGGGCTGGCTACACCGAATCAGGGGACCGCTTTGGCCGATTGGGCGTTTGGACCGGGGTTGAAGATCGCCAACGAGTTCGGGCTTCTTTCCGAAGGTCTGTATGACCTTCGGCCGGAGTTCGTGGCGCCTCTCCGTTCCCAGCTCGACCCGATCTTCCAGACGGCCGGTATCCCTTTTTATTACATGGAAGGGCACGCGGACATTTTCACCAAGACTTCCATCTTCTTCATTACCGGCCCGATCCTGGCCAACTTGACGGACGGGGCGGAGAATGACGGACTGGTCGCCGTGCCGGAGGTCACCCTGCCGGATTCGTACTCGGAGAATCTGGGGGTGGTCGCCGCCGAACATACCCAGGTGGCCTTCGGTCAGAATACGTGGACCAACATTTACGGACGCATCAACGGCCTGGAAAATCGGCTTAGCGGGTGGCAGGAGATTGCCAGCGGCGGTTTTGGAAACGATGCCAACACGTGGATCTGGTCGCAGACCTGGTGGAACGGCAATCTTTACGTCGGTACCGCCACCAATATCAACTGCGCCATCGATTATACGGAGGGCATCGAAACCGGCCTGCCGTTGTACCCGCCCCCGGGAATCAATTGCCCCACCGATCCAACACAGCTTCCGCAACCGGCCGAGATCTGGAGATACACCCCGAATACCAAGACGTGGGCTCGCGTGTACCAGTCTCCTGTGGATATTCCCATCGGGAACGATGCGGCGGGTAACCCGGCTTATGCGGCGCGCGCCATTGGACTTCGCGGGATGACGGTTTATACCGAAAGCGACGGCACCCAAGCACTTTATGTCGGGGGTGTTTCTGCAATCGCTGACTTTGCTCTGCTTCCGCAGTATTCGGCGCCCAACCCGCCGTACCCGCCGCCGGTTCTGCTGCGATCGACCGATGGCGTGAACTTTACGCAGGTGCCTCAGGATCCCGGCACGTTCATGGGTAACCTGGTTTCCGGGAATACGGACATTCTGGTCGCCAGTATCCGCTCGCTGGTCTCGGCCAACGGTCAGATGTTCGCCGCCGTGACGGATTTCCGCGGTGAAGGATTCCTGATCGCCTCAAACAATCCTTCCGCCGGTGACAACGCCTGGGTTCGCGTCAGCCCCGCGCCCGCGATTCCAAACTTTGCCGTCTGGATTCTCGCCAACTTCAATAACGCGCTTTATATCGGAACCGGCGATCGCACCAACGATCTCGGATATGGCGTTTACAAGACCACCGATACGTGGGGAAGTCCGACGCCGTACCAGTTCACTCCGATCATTCTCGATGGCGGTTGGCAGCCCAACCAGGACCTGCGCAGTCCCACCGCGTTAACCATGCACGTCTGGACGCCGCCGGTCTCTTTTGGCGGCGACGGCAATCCGCACCTGGTTGTCGGCACGGATCGAAAAATCGAGATGGTCCAAGTCAATATTGACGATAGCTGGGACTTGCTTGTCGGACAGCCGCGCAGTACGCCGGATGGCTGGAAAGCGCCTCTTTCCGGTATCGGCTACTACTTCGATAACGACTTCGACGGGCATTTCTGGCAAATACAAGATGAAACGTGGAACGTGCAGCCCGGCCAGAATACCGAGAGCCTGGGTCTTCACGCCAGTACCTGGGACTGGAGCATTCTTCTTCGCACGATCGGAATCGCGAATGAGGCCGTGGCCGGCGAGGAAGGATTCGACTTCTTCAGCTCTCCCGATGCCCAACACTGGTACATCGTCAGCAAAGACGGCATGGGCGACGGTTACAACATGGGCGGACGAAGCGGCGTCTTCAGCCATTTCGGTCTGTTCTGGGGAACGGCGCGCGTGGCCGGCGGCACTCAGGAGTGGCAGGACACCAGCATGCTCGATCTGAATGGGGACGGAATCATCAGTCAGGCCGATATCAACCTCGTGCAGCAGGTGATGGGTACAACGGTGACGGGCTTCGATCCTCGCGACGTGAACGGAAACGGAGTCATCGACGCCCAGGATGTCCAGTTCCTGCAATCGCAATGTACGTTCGCGGCCTGCTCGGACGTGCCGCCTCCGGGCTACGGTTACTTCCAGCCGGGAGTCCAATTCCAAGGGTTCCTTTCGGCACAGACGGAGCAGCAGGCTGGTTTGAACGCGGTCCTTACCTGGCCGAATCAGCCCAACGCGGTCCGATACCACGTATACCGGTACACCACCTATCCCAACCTCACGGTGCTTCAGCAGGGCGGAACAGGTATTCAGGTGAGCCAGGCTCTAACGATCAACATTCCGCAGGATCTGGCCAACGGAACCCTCAGCGCGGCCTGCCCGTATCCGGGGGACAGCGGTTTAGGCCTGATGTGGTACTGCATGCTTCAGGACGCTTACAACGCTTCCCAGGCCCAGCCCGCTACCACCGGACTGACGTATGTCGGTTTCCCCGGGCCTCTGTTGGAAATCGCGCAGGTTGCCCAATCCGGCAACCCTGGATATACCGAAGCGATGCCAACGACGGTACAGTCCCTGTACTTCGTTCGGTATGAAGACGCCAACGGCAATCTGAGCCAGCCCTCGAACGTGGTCGGCGCTCCTTCGTTTAACCAGCAAGTGCCGTTGTACTGACCGCAGGCAACGACCACGTCCAGCCGCGATCAACTTCTCGATATGCTGCGCGGCCGATCCGTCCGGCATGGCGATTTCACGCTCGTCTCGGGCCAGAAGAGCGAGTGGTATGTCGACGCCAAACTGACCACCTGCACGGCCGCCGCGATGCCGCTCGTCGGTCAGGTGTTTCTCGACAAGTTCGCCGTGCGCGGCTGGCTGCCCAAGGCTGTCGGCGGACTAACCATGGGTGCGGACGCAATCGCTGCTTCCATCGCGTATGCCAGCCTCTCCCGAGGGCTCGCGATCGACTCCTTCGTCATCCGCAAGGAATCGAAAAAGCACGGCATGAAGAAGTTCCTCGAAGGCATGATCGACCCCGCCGGCGCTCCGGTCGTGATTCTGGACGATGTGTGTACCACCGGCGGGTCGACGGTGCTGGCCATCGAAAGGGCGCGCGAAGCCGGTCTCGAAGTTCTCGGAGCGTGCTGTCTGGTGGATCGGGAGATGGGCGCGCGGGCGGCGATCGAAGAACCGCTGGAATGTCCGTTCGACCGCATCTTCACGCTCGCGGAACTTATCTGATGTGGTCCGAGCGGCCCCTTTGCGGAGTGGGAATACCGGATGGACAGCTCTGTTTGACATTCGATGATGGCCCGGCCCATCCGGCGACTCTCGAAATCGCGCGCTATCTGGCCGACCGGCAAATTCCCGCAACGTTCTTCGTTGTCGGCGATGAGGCGGCGAAACACCGCGAGACGCTGTGCGCGCTGATCGACCTGGGACACACGCTTGGCAATCACACGCGGAGCCATACGCGTCTGACCGCAAGCACGACGACGGATAACTGGGCGATTGAAGAAGTCCTCGCGCCGGAACGGACCTTGCTCGAAGCCGGCGCCCAAACCCCGATTCCATTCCGCGCCCCGTATGGCGCATGGAACCGGCGCCTGGCTTACGTCTTCAACAACGATCGCCGGCTACGCGAGTCTCATTCGGGCCCGGTTGGATGGGACATCGACGGCGAAGATCACCGCTGCTGGCGTGAAGGCCGCAGTCCCGAGGATTGCGCGCGCCATTACCTGGCGGCGATCGAGTCCCGAAGGTCGGGGATCGTTCTCTTCCATGACCGCACCGCCGATGCTGAGAAGCGCGCCGGCAATCGCACGGGGGAGATGCTCCGGCTGCTTATCCCGCAATTGCAGGCGCGCGGGTACGGCTTTACCGGATTGCCGCGGCCGGTATCATTGCAATAGCTTCCGTCGCAATAGCTTCCGTCGCGTTTGTCTCCGTATCGGATCATCCGGTCACCGCAAAAGAGATTTCCTTTCGATGAGGGTAAACCGTTCGCCCTCGTGCGTTTCGGTGCGTTTCGATAACTCGGGCCGGAGTCATTCTGAACGAAAACCCTTGTCGAAGCGGCACAATCCAAGTGTAGGAAGTCGACGGGGAATGGGCTGCCGGAGGATCGACAGATACGAGGATTGCGATTCCGTTTGCAGCACGTTTCGCCCACAATCAACAAGGAGTTCCACAATGCCGGACGCAACGCGCGCGAAGACCATGAAGCAGCGAACTCTGGAAGAGACCTCGGAAATCGAGAAGCGGCAGCAGCAGCTAATCGACGCGGCGGCGAAGGGCGAGACCTTGTTCAACGAGACCTTGTTCAACGAGACTTGGGAGAAGATGTTCCCGAAGTCCGAGAGCCCAAGCCCCGCGAACCCGGAGCCGCCAGCCCAGTAACACTGTTCCCCGTAACTTAGTTCCCCGTAACTTAGTTCCCAGTGTCCCGATCTACGACGCGCGGCGCAAGCCGGCGCTCCCGCTTCTTACACAACGAAAGCCGGCGTGATTGGTGCTGGTGCGAGGTTCGCCTTTGCCGCGGCTGCCGGGCATGTAACGCGTACAATACTGATCGCTGCATAGGAAGGACCCGCCTTTCTGCACACGCTTGGCGACACCCGGTTCGTCGGGATCGAAGCTATCCGCCGGACCTTGAGGATTACTTGTTACGCGAGCTTTACTAAGTTGCTCGTAGTAGTCGGCGCGATACCAGTCCGAACACCACTGCCAGACGTTCCCCGCCATGTCGTAGAGTCCGTATCCATTTGCGGCGAAGGTCCGAACCGGCGATGTGCCCGTATACCCGTCCTCTGCCGTATTCCGGTCCGGGAAATGGCCTTGAAAGGTATTGGCGAGCCACTTACCGGAAGGCTTTAGCTCCGATCCCCACGTGTACGTCTGGCGATCGAGACCGCCGCGCGCCGCGAACTCCCACTCCGCCTCTGTGGGCAGACGCTTGCCGGCCCAACGCGCATAGGCAACCGCGTCTTCCCATGCGACTTGAACCACCGGATGATCTTCGCGCCCCCGTAAGTCGCTGCCGGGACCTTGCGGATGACGCCAGTTCGCGCCCGGTACCCATGCCCACCAGTTCGCAACGTTGTCGAGTGCGGTAGGTCCGGAAGGCGGGGTGAAAACCACCGAACCCGGCACTAACTTCTCCGGTGGAACTCCCTTGAATTCAGGTCCGCTCGGCTTCCGCTCCGCCACTGTGACGTAGTGAGTCGCCTGGACGAACTTAGCGAATTGGGCGTTCGTTACGTCGGTTTCATCAATCCAGAATCCGTCTACATGAACAGCGTGAACGGGCCGTGCGTCGGCCATATCCGGGTGGTCCGAACCCATCGAAAACTCGCCGCCGGGTATCCACACCATCCCGCGCTGGGGCGCACCATTCGGCTTAGGCGCCGGAGCCACGGAAGCTGGGATCACGGCAGCTCTTGCCGCTGAGATTCCCATATCGCAATGCTGCGATTGCGCGCCGGCAGAGTGCATGAACAGCCCCGCAGCTGCTGGAAGAACTAGAAGTTTGCGAATCACGGTAATTCACTACCATACCGATAAACAATGGGAACGATCAAGCGTTTGACGATCTTTTCTCGGCGTCTTCTCAGAAAGAGTCCTAGACAAATACCCGCGAGCGGCTTTTATGGGGCCGATTCGTTCGTCTTATCACGCGCGTCTGCCGTGAAATTATCTTTACGGCGAAATTCTTGATAGACTCTCTCCCGTAAAGCACTGAAAACAAGGTGCTTATCCCTACTAAATTAATAGGGAATGGGAAGTTGTCGAAAGAGGCTCCTCGTGTGCAAGTTCGTTTCTCATGGGTGCGTACTAAGGTTCTGGTTGGTCCCTCTAACGCTGTTCGTTTTACGGGCAGCGGCGGCTGAAGATCAATGGGCGCAACTGGTGTCTCAAGGACTCGCGCAGCAAGCTTCAGGTAAGTATGTGGAAGCCGACGCGACGTTCCGTTCCGCGCTCCAGCTGGTCGAGACCGGAGCCGATTGGAAGCCGACGGCACGGACCCTAAGTTTTCTGGCACGCACGGAGCAGTCACTCGGCCGGTTTGACGAAGCGGAGAGCCTGTATCGAAAAGCGCTAAAGCTCGATCAGGATCACGGGAGTGCGCTCGATTCCGCCGCGGTGCAAGTCAATCTCGCGAGAATCGGCGAAACGAGGAACCGGGCGGCGCAATCCCTGCCGCTGTGCGAAGGGGCAATTGCCACGTTCCGCCAATTGCTCGGGCCGGCACATCCATTCGTTGCGGATGGGCTCGACACACTCGCATCTCTCTATATGTCCCTCGGGGAGGACCTGAAGGCGGCATCGACGTTCGAACAGTCGCTCGCCATTCGTGAAAAGGCGCGGCCGGCCGATAACTTACGACTGGCTGCGACGCTGAATAATTTCGCCGGGCTCCAGATGACCTTGGGTAGATACAAAGAAGCCGAGGCCAGTTACCGGCAGGCCCTGGACTTGCGCGAGCGAGGATTGGGAAGCGATCATCCGCAAACAGCGGAAACAAGGCTTGGGCTGGTCACGCTCTATACCAATGAGCGGCAATTTACGAAGGCCGATTCTTTGGCGCCGCTGGTGCTTCCGGCGCTCACCGCTTCACTCGGCACTGACCACGTGAGGGTAGCCAACGCAAGCGAAGAGATCGCCGCGCTCGATGAACGCGAGGGCCGCCTGGAAGAAGCGCAACTGCTATTGGAACGCGCGCGCGCGATCTATGCGAAAGCCTTCGGCCAGGGGTATGGGCAGATCGCCGTGGTTCTGACACGATTGTCTGAAATCGACATCGACCGGAAAGACTACAAGGGAGCCGAGGAACTTTGCCGCCAGGCGCTCCAGATCGGCCGGGAAGCTTTCGGCGATCAACATCCGGAGTATGCCGCGATCTTGCACCAGATGGCGATGATCGATCTGCTCGAGGGCCGCTGCGAAGAGAGCGTGACCGCCCTTTCGACGGCATTAGCGATCCGCGAGCGGTCACTCGGCGCGAACCATCCCTATACGGCGCGATGGGAGCTGGATTACGCGTCGGTACTCCGTAAGGTACACCGCAAGAAAGAAGCGGAGCAGATCGAAGCGCGCGCTCAGCAGACCCTCCGTGACTCCGAGCGCGAGAACGGTCAGGGATATAGCGTGGACATCAAGGACCTCGAGCGCGCCAGCAAGCTCCTGTAACTGACAGCGATGGGACTTAGCTAATCCGTTACCGGACTACCATAAGGGACCAGCGTCTTGATCCGCTCGGCGCCATCCACCTGGTAAATTCTCCAGGTTGGCGGCTCCTTCTTCATGTATACGAACTGCACTTCATTGCGGTCGCGATAAACGTATTCCACTCGTACTTTGACTTGCGAGTCAGAAACGTTCTCGGGCGGGGATAACGCAACGCCCTGAATGGAGGCATTAGATGTTTGTAAATAGCTCTTGAACTTATCTACAGTCGCCTCAGTTGCCGATTGCTGCAGAAGTTCTTTCATGTGCCCGGTGTAGCACCCAAGATATGCGTTTACGTCGCCGGCTTTGGCCGCGTCGAGCATACTGTACAGCGCGTCCTCGGGCGCGATTACCTTCGGCCGGAAGGATTGCGCGATGGCTGCCGGACGTACGTCGGCCAGCGTCCAGCCCCGGCTCTTCGCAACGGTTATCCCCAGTGCTACGGCAAGCACGCCGGCGGTCAGGATTGTGGCCAGTCTCTCTCGTTTCATTTCTTAGTCGCGGCGCTGTCGCCCCTCCGTACAATGGTGAGATCCAGCTTGTCATTCGGATCGAGAATCATCTTCTTGATCCTGGGAAGTATCTGCTCCATGGCTTCGATGTAAGTACGATCGGAAGTTACCTTCGCGGCTTTTGCGTATTCGGCTGCGATCTGCGTGAACCTGGATGCATCGCCTTCCGCGATGTTAACCTTGGATTCCTTGTAGGCCTGAGCGGATTCGAGCATCTGTGTTGCTTCTCCTCGCGCCCGCGGCAGTAAGTCGTTCGAATACCCTTGAGATTCACTGACGGTTCGAATAGCGTCGGCCCGGGCGCTCGCCACGTCCCGGAAAGCATCCGCGGCCTCCGCCGGGGGAGTTACGCTATCGATGTTGACGCTGGCGAGGATGACTCCCGTCTGGTACTCGTCCAAGCCGGCCTGGGCCGATCGTCGAACGCCGTTCTGGATGGCCACTTTCTCGGTGGTTAGGACGTCGTCAACTCGAGTGTGTCCGATGCGGCGAGCTAGCTCCGACTCGACCACCGCGCCGATCAGCGCCGGCACATCCTGACTATGAAAGAGGAAGCGAGCCGGGTCGCCGACCGAGTACTGCACCACCACGTTCATGTTGATGATGTTCTGATCGCCCGTTATGAACTGCGAGGCGTTGGGTTGGGTGCGTCCTAAGACCCCGTCGGACAGATCGCCCCCAATCGCCAGCCGGCGCGTTTGTTGTACCTTCAGCTTATATACCCGATCGATCGGCCAGGGCAGAGCGTAGTGCAATCCGGGAGTAACACGGGGTGCGCTAACACCGCCGAACCGCGTAACAACCGCTTGTTGATCCGGTTGCACGAGGTATACGCCCGAGAGTAGCCAAAGCCCGCAGATAACCAGAATGATGCGCGGAAGGCGGCGGGGAGAGTGAGCGCCCTGCGCCACGTCCTGCGCGGGCGCGAACAAGGTGCTCATTTGATGCCCGCTTCACCCTTGGTCAAGACGCGCAGCAGCTCCGAATCCGAGCTGAGGACAACTGTGGTCTTGTCATCCAGTACTTTCTTATAAGACTCCAGTGTACGTACCAGCTTATAGAAGCGCGGGTTCTTAGAGTACGCCTGGCCGTAAATACGTGTGGCTTCGGCATCTCCCTCGCCACGGATTCTTTCCGCCTCTTTGTAAGCGGCCGAAAGGATCTCTTCTTTCTGGCGATCCGCGTCTGCGCGGATACTAAGCGCCTGCTCTTCTCCTTCGGCGCGGTACTGGCGGGCAATCCGGTCCCGCTCCGCGCGCATGCGGGCGTACACGCTCTGTTTGTTCTGCTCGGGCAGGTTCAAACGTTTAATACGAACATCTAATACGCGAATCCCGTATTGATCTAGCGCGGCACGGTCCGTTGCTTGTGTAAGTTGATCCAGCATCGGGGACGCCTGGACATTGCTACTTGCAGCAGAGATAAGCGAATCGATATCGCGCGTTCCGATCGACGCGGATAGTCCCGACCAGATAATGTCGTGGAGCCGCATCTCGGCCGCAATTGGGTCGCCGACCGTCTGTACGAAGCGGTTTGGATCGTCGATGCGCCATGCCACATAGCTCTCGACCACCAGGTTCTTCTTGTCGCGCGTCAGAAACTCGGAGGGACGCGGGTTATAGATACGCAGGCGGCGATCGAATCGCAGGGCACTTTGAAACGGCCACTTCACATGGAGTCCGGCGTCCGTGACCGTATAGAGCGGCCGGCCGAACTGAGTGACCAGGACGAACTCGGTCTCACGAACCGAAAAGAACGTTAGGTACAACAAGAGCAACAGGATCGCTGCTGCCGCGGGGAGAGTATATCGGTTACCCGTTCGCATATTAGTTAAGAATTCCCGGTGATGGAATTTCAACGCCGTCTTCCAGTAACAGAAGATGGCGTCGGCCTTGACTCTTATCAATAATCAGCTTCTTCTTGCCCGGTAGCACGGCTTCCACGGTCTCCAGGTAGAGACGATGTTCGGTAGCTTGAGGGGCCGCTGCGAATGCGGCTTCGGTAAGCGTGAAACGGCTGGCATCCCCGGTGGCGCGGTTCGTGCGTCCGATCTGGTAAGCAGCCGCATTTCGGGTCAGCGCCTGCGCGTTTCCGCGAGCCAGCGCTAACTGTTCGTTGCGATAACCTTCGGCTTCATTAATCAACCGGCTCTTCTCTTCGAACGCGCCGGAGACTTCCCGGAACGCATCCACGACTTCGAGCGACGGATGAACGTCTTCAAGCCGCACCTGCAGTACCTTGACGCCGGTCTGGTACAAGTCAAGCTTCTTCTGGAGCAGGTCTCTGGCGCGCAATTCAACCGCCTTGCGTCCCGTGGTCAATAAGTCGTCGATCGAGGTTTGAGTCACGATTGATTGGATCACCGATTCGGCGGCCGCGCGTACCGTTGCGTCCCCGTTGATCTGACGGAACACAAAGTCATCGGGGCGCTCGGGGCTGTAATGAACCGTGGCATTCAGTTCGATCATGTTTTGATCGCCGGTCAGCATGAGCGCCTCTTCGGGAACGCGTTGAAAGCGCCCGGACCGGTGCTGCACGTTCCATTCGTAGGCGGCGGGTTCCGCGTCAACGGAAGCTGTGTTCGTCCGGAAGCCGACTTCCACGGCGCGGACGCGGTGCGCTTGCATACGCGTGAGGCGATCAATCGGCCATGGAAGTTTGTAGTGTAGACCGGGTTCCTTGTTCGGAACTTCTTTACGGCCGAAGCGCTCAATGATGCCGGTTTCGTCCGGCTTCAGCGCATAAAACCCGTTCAGCACAAAGAGCGCGGCGCTGGTATAGATCAGAGGCTTCCACATCCGATGCCGGTGATCCATCAACCAGCCTGTGATGGAATCGAACTCGAAGTGGGCCGCGGACTCTTTGAAGCGCGACGCGAAACGGGGAAGCGGCGAATGGTCCAGCCGGTCGGTAATACGCGAGTGCCAGCGCCTTCCACCCTCGCGGCGCACATAGAGTAAGCGCAGCGAATTCATCATCACGAAGAAGGAAGACAACTGATGAGTTACAGCCGCGCCAACCGGACCGATCTTTCCTGTCGCGGCGAGCAACACCGCACTGAGGTTGAGGACACCGGCAAACAGGAAGATGTTCTGCCACGCCGTTCTAACAGCGCTGCGACTTACTTTAAAGAACTCCGGAAGATCGGCGAGCGAGTGCGGCATATAGACTACATCCGCCGCTTCGGCAGTTACATCGCTCGCTCCGGCC
>NZ_CAJCHS010000067.1 GCF_903970205.1 Nevskia soli
CCGGGATGATGACTGAGATTCGGATCATGCGACCGCGGCGGCAGCCCTGCTACTGGACGGCTTGTTTGCGAGCGCCGCCATTACCTGCGCGCCCGTCTCGTCATTGTGTCGCGGAGTTCCGTGCTTCTCCAGATACTTCACATTGCTATATAGAGGGTGCTTGTAGTCGACAATAGCGCCTTCATCAAACGCCTGCTTCAATTCCAGAATTCCCGCTTTCACGTCGCGCGAGCATTCGAATCCGAGTTGACTGTGAACCTTATCGAACGACACGCGGTAGGATCTGCGATCCGTGTTCTCCATATGTTCGACCCGGGTCCGCGGAAACACGGTACGAATCAGTTCGGAAATGTTCGTTAGTGTGTAGTTTAATCGCTGGTCGCCTATGTTATAGATCTCGCCGCCAACCAACTCAACTGGCGCCCCGAGCACCCTCGCGATAGCTTCCGCCGCGTCGTGGACGTGTAGAAATGGCCGCCACTGTTCGCCGTTGAAGATAGTAATCAATCCCTCCTGACGCGCTTTGGCAGTCAGTAAGTTAACCACCAGATCGAATCGCGGCCGCGGCGACAGGCCGAAGATGGTGGCGAACCTTAGTATGGTCGGGTGGAATGTTTCGGACTCCGCCGCTAGCAGCGCCTCCTCCGAATCCACCTTCGTCGCCGCGTAGAGTGAAATCGGGCACGGCTCTGAAATCTCGGTCATCACTTCATCGGACGCGCCGTAAACACTGCAACTGGAAGCGAAAACGAAGCGCCCGACCTTTTCACCCTTGGCGACTTCGATCATCATCCGGGTCGCGGCATAGTTGATTTCGCGCGCTGTCTGGTGGTCCTGATCACAGGCCGGATCACCCACGATTGCGGCCAGATGCACAACCGATCGCACGCCGGCCATGGCTTTCACAACGTCCTTGATGTTGCGGCAGTCACCTTTCTGGAACTCGAGCCGCGGATGACCGAGCACGTCCCTGATCGCCGAATCGCCGTAGATCAGATTGTCGAGAACGCGAACCCTGTACTTGCGCTGCAACAGCTTACGAACCAGAATGGACCCGATATACCCCGCGCCACCCACGACTAACACGGTTTCGGGACCGGATCCGCTCCTAGAATCTTCTTCGAACAAAGTATCCTTAACCAGGCGTACTCCGGGCGCCGCAACAATCACCAGTAGTGCGAAGACGAGCGCCGCCGATCGCGGCAGCCCGGGGGAACCCGGAACCAGTCGCCCGGCCAGCAGCACCACGCCCGCGCTTAGCGCTGCGCACACCGCGCCGCGCCACAAACGCGATGGCGACGTCCATGATCGTGCCCTCGTGTAAAGGCCGCCCAGGCTATAGAACAGCGGAAATACCAGTGACAAAGGCGTGAAGACTAATAAGTGATACGAACGAAGCGCGTTTAGATATTCTCGCGGCGAATACCCTCCCGCGACCTGCGAATAAACCCCGGCCACGGTAAGCGCGATGAACATAGCCGCTTGTACGAGCACGAAGTCCGCGGTAACGCGAAGCGCAATACCGCGCGTCCGCGCGAGCGTCTTTGGTTCTTTCATTGGTGTTCCCCTTGGAGGAGCGAATCGGAATCGAAGCCGAAGTTATACTTGCGCCGCGGCCAGGCAGCGCATCGTGCAGTGTTCTTGAGTTAAATGCTTAACCGTCTTAGCCACATATTCGACCTGCTCATCGGTCATTGCCGGAAACAAAGGCAAGGACATCAATCGCGGGTACAACGCCATCGCTGCCGGACACGCGTTTTCCGGCCGTGTTGCCCATGCCGCGTACGCCGGATGGAGCGGAATGGGAATGAAGTGGACACTGGTTCCAATCCCGGCTTCCTGAAGCATGGCAAGAAACTCGGCCCGGTCTATGGTTAGTTGATCCAAGTTAAGTCGAACTGTATAAAGATGCCAGGCGTGCCGCACATCGTTACGGTCGGGCGGTAACTCCAGCTCCTCGCAGCCCGCCAGAAGTTTGCCGTAAGCCGCGGCAATCTCACGGCGGCGTTCCGTGAATCCATCCAGCTTGCGCAGCTGATGCAACCCGAGCGACGACTGAATGTCGGTCAGGTTATACTTAAACCCCGGCTCAAGCACCTCGTAAAACCAGCTCCCGCGATCCGAGTAGCGATTCCAGGCGTTCTTACTTATGCCGTGCAGACAAAGGGTTTTTAGCTTCGCCGCTAAGTGCTCGTCGCCGGTCGTGATCATTCCGCCTTCGCCGGTAGTCAGATTCTTAGTCGCATAAAAGCTGAAGACGGCGGCTGTACTGCAAGGAGCGATTCCGCAGCCGATCGGCCGCCCGCCATATTGCGCGCCGATGGCGTGGGCGCAATCCTCGATAACATATAAGCCGTGTTCTTCAGCGAGTAAGCCGATCGCTTCTAGATCGCAAGGCAAGCCCGCCAGGTGTACCGGGATAATCGCGCGCGTTCGCGGTGTGATACGCCTTGCGATGGATTCGGGATCGACGTTGCCGTCGCTGCGAACATCCGCCAGTACCGGAGTCGCGCCTACATGCAGAATCACGTTGACCGTCGCGCAGAAGGTAAGCGGCGTTGTAATTACCTCATCGCCCGGGCCGATGCCGAGTGCCGCAAGAACAAGATGCAGTCCTGAAGTACACGAGTTAACCGCTTGCGCATAAGGCGCGTTCACGTACTCTCGGAACTCTTTCTCGAACTGCGCCGTCCTTATGCCGGTAGTTAGCCAGCCCGAGCGGAGCGTCTCGATAACCGATTCAATCTCTTCGGGGCCGATGCTCGGCCGGTGGTACGGTACGCGAAGCGGTGTGTTCATTCGTTTATGAAGCCCTTTGCCCTAACGTAGGCGGGTAAGTCTCTCCGGGAGCGAAATCGCGGCCCGCCAAGTGCCTGCCACACAAGCCCGGCCGTGGCCAAAATCACGCGTGCATCGCTCCGCGCCGTGCGCGATCTAAGATAGGCCAGATCCGCCGCAACCTTCCGATCCAGAATGTGTTCGATGTAATATTGCCTCGGATCAACGCCGTCCGGAATCGTGTCCGATTCATCGATCGCCGAAACTTGCGATATCCCGGTAACTCCCGGTTTCACCATCAGAACGCGTCGCTGTTCGGGCGTATACCGGGCAACCATATCGGGCGCCTCCGGACGCGGTCCGACCAGCGTCATGTCACCCATGAGTAAGTTGAAGAGTTGCGGCAGTTCATCAAGCTTGGTCTTGCGTAAGACTCGCCCAAGCGGCGTCACGCGCGCATCGCGCTTTCCGGTAATCGAACTGCCGCGATCCGCCCCCGGCACCATGGTCCGGAACTTCCACATCCGAAACTCATGGCCCGCGATGCCGATTCTGCGGCCCGCATAAAACGGATTGGTCCGGGAAGCGATCACAATCGCGAGTGCCGTCCCGACTAATACGGGAGAAAGCACGATGAGCGCCGTAACAGCGATGGCGACGTCCAGAAATCTGCGCATGGGAAAGCGAAGCTATCGGTCTATCTAGTCACGCTAGAGAACAAAGACTCCGGCGCGGACCCGCTTGGAGGAGCGATCAACCACCGCAGTCCCGCGGCGAATCCAAGCCCATAGGAGTAGTGGTACGCGGCAAAAACGGCGGGAAGATGCGGCAGCGTCGCCCATCCATAACGGCGCGCGGTAAGGATCGACGCCAGGAGATTCGCAGTCGCGTACGCGCTCAACGCGCCTAGTGAAACGAAGCACACCGCACGAAACTGCTCGCGCGACCCAGCGATTGCCGTGACCGCGAGGGCCGCCAGCAACAGCGCCTGCCCAGCCACAAATACAACCGGAACCAGATGCCGCCACGACGCCGGCAGCCGGTGTTTCCGAATCACCGCAACCTTCCAAAACCCGTACTGAAAATACTGCCGGAACAATTGCCGCAGCGTGGATCGCGGGTAGTACCACGATTCGATCTCGGGGGTTTGCCACAAATGCCCGCCCGCGCGGATCGTCCGCAGATTCAGCTCATCGTCCTGATTGCGCACCAGCGATTCGTCGAACCCCCCAAGCGCTACGAGCGTCGCTTTGCGCCAGCACCCGTAGGGAAGCGTGTCTACCCAGCCTTCGTAATCGGGATCGTGAAACCTGGCACCGCCCGTCGAGAACCTGGAGTGGTAAGCCGCGGCGACCGCTCGAGCGCGCGTACCCACCGCGCGCGTGCGGGCCGGCCCGCCCACATTTGCGGCGCCGGTCCTGGCCAGCGTCTCGATGCACCGCCGACAGTAGGCGGCAGCATAAACCGTGTGCGCATCCATGCGCAGAATCACGTCTCCTCGGGCCGCGCGGATGGCGGCGTTCAACCCGGACGACGCAAACCGCCCCGGATTGTCGACCAGTCGCACTGCCGGAAAACGGCGGCCATATTCTTGGATGATTTCGCGAGTCCCATCCTCGCTTTCGCCGTCCGCGATGATCGCTTCCCACGTACCCTCTTCCAAATCCTGCGCCAACAGGGAATCGAGAAACGAAGCAATATGCGTGCGCTCATTCCGGCAGGCAACCACGATGGACGCAAGCAGTACAGGTTCAGTTTGCATAGGATGTCCCCGCGTCCGCGACGCCGCTGGTCCGCCCGCGCGCTTCAATCGCCAACCGGTAAAGCTCGGAATATCGCGTGGCCAGCGCTTCGGCCGAGAACTGCCGGCCGACATGCTCCGCGCCTTTTCGAGCCAGCGACTGCGCCCATTCCGGGTCTCTCAGGAGACGCAATATCGCGTCCGCCAGCGGTCCGGGTTCGTTCGGATCGACCAGCAATCCCGTACGCCCGTTTTCGATCAACCGAGGAACCGCTCCTACCCGGGTCGCAACCACCGGCCGCGCTGCGGCCATGGCTTCCAGCAGGCACATCGGCATAGCTTCTTCGAGCGAAGGCAGCACAAGCATATCGAGTGACGCGTAGACTCCCGGCATATCGGTGCGCGTCCCGGCAAACCACACATCCGCCGCGACGCCTAACCGGTCTGCCGCTTGCTCCCACTCCCGCCGGCACGGACCTTCGCCGACCCACACGAATTGGACGTCGGGCTCACTCGCCTTCACTAGCTGCGCCGCTTTCAGGAACACTTCCCCGCCCTTTTCCGCGGAAAGTCTGCCAACGCAGCCCACCACGCGCCGCGGCCTCGTCTTGCCTTCCCAAAGAGTCGGATTCGCTGCACGAAAGGCCTCCGTGTCCACGCCATTCCATATCGTATGGATACGCGCCGGCGCGACGCCCGCCCGCTCCAGCCGTTCCCGCACCCGCTCCGACACGATCGCGACGCCTCCGAATTGTCGCAACACCAGGCGATCGAACACGGCGTAGGCTCGCATGCTGCGTTCCCGGCTCGGCCAATTGTGGCTGGTCGCTACCCGCACCACCGGCCCGAATAGCGTGGCCGCGTATCCATATGTATCCGCCTTATATCCATGAGTGTGCAGCACGGTCGCCTGATAGCGGTCGAGCGCCGCTCGGAGCCGGGCGGCCGCGCCAACATCGAGACGTCCATTACAGCGAATGATCTCCACCGGCAGCCCATGACTCCGCGCCATATCCCCGACCTCGGTGTGAGCCTGGCGCCCATCTTCAAACACCCCGACCACGGAACGGACTCCCAACGCATCCAGCCCCCGGGCCAGCGTCAACATCATGCTTTCCATTCCGTAGAAACCCTGGCTGCTCACCAGTTGAAAGACGGTCATGGGTTGACCCTCAGGGCGTGACGCTGCGCCACGCTGCCGCCATTTTGCGCCGCGAGCCCAGCCTCCGGTATGCTCTCCAGAACACTGTGTAGTCGAACATTGCGCCGGAGAATCGACCGCTCAACCCGGTCACCGAACTATCTGAAATGTTCACGCGTGGAATGGCGAACGGATCCCGGTCGCGCGTCCAGGCGCCGCATTCCGTCGTCACCGCGGCCTGGTACCCGGCTTCGGCCAATATCCGCCTGGCGGTCTTCGAATAATTCCCATTCGGATAAGCAAATACCTTGCATTCGCTGTTCAGGACCATATCCAAAGCCTGTTTCGAATCCCGGATCTCATGTTGCACCTCGTCCAGCGGTAACTGCGGAAGGATCTGGTGCGAGCAGCTATGCGATCCAAACCGGACCCCCGCCTTGCTCATCTCCAGGATTTCCTCCCATGAAAGCGTTCGATCGATTTCCTTCACTTCGCGACAGGACGGCGCGCCATTCTGCCGTGACAGGGCTCCGATCAGAAGATCGCGGCGCTGCGGCTCGAAATCCTTGAGTTGTTCGACGAGTGCCGTCAACTCGGATTGCCTCAGCTCGGGAGCTTTCTTTTTCATCGCTTTCGCAATCTGTTCCGGCCAGAACGGCAAGTCGCATCCGATCAGCCCCGGACAAACGAAGATGGTCACCGGGATGCCCTCGGCAACCACCACCGGCAGCACCGACGTGTAATTATCGTGCCATCCATCGTCGAGCGTGATTGCAATCATCGGCCGCGTTCGGCTGGCCCGCGCGGTTTGGCTTCCCGCGTCGTTCGCCTTGGCCGGAGTCTCCAGCGCAGCGATCTCACAGGTGCGTTTCGCATAGCGCACCAGGTTCCGGAAGGTCTCCACGCCGAGAATAATGTCCGGCTCACTGCCCGTCTTCTCATACTCCTCGCGCGTCAAAACGCGGTGCAGCATCAGCACGACCACGGCGCCTTCGCGCCGCAGCCTGAACTTCGCCCACCAGAAGCAACCGGTCCAACACAGCAACTCCGTGCGCAGCCAGGCCGCGATCCGCCACATTTGCACGAAAGCGTCCGCCGCCCACCTGTTTCTCATGCGCCGCCTCGCCTGGCTTTCGATTTCGGGGCCCGCGATTCCGGCCGGTTGCCTTGATAGTAGTAGTAGTCCGGCGTTGACGTGCGCCACAGGAACCAATCGATGGAGTTATTCACCACGCAGCCGAGCAGCCGCTCCTTCACATGGGCCAGCGCGTCGAGGCACAGGCTGCGCGCCGTATGGTTCTGCCGCAGCACCATCAGCACTCCGTCGGTATCGCGCGCGATCAGATCGAAATCGGTGACGATGCCCACCGGCGGCGAGTCCAGAAGGACATACGAGAATTCATTGCGCAATTCCGCCATCAGAGCGCGCCACGATGGCGAGTCGAACAACTCTGCCGGATTCGTCGAGGGACGCCCGGCCGGTAGAATCGAGAAATTCGGCCGTTCGGCAACGGTTACCATTGCCTCGTCGAGCCGGCATGATCCTTCCAGCACTTCCGCCAAGCCCGGAGTGTCTGCGATGCCGAGACGACTGTGGACCGCGGGCCGGCGCAGATCGGCGTCCACAATCAACACGCGAGTTTCGGTTTTCAACGCCAGCATGCCGGCCAGATTCAACGTAGTCAACGTCTTGCCGTCACCCACGCCGGGGCTCGACACGATGATCGTTTTCGGCCGTTTCGGATGATGCAGGATGCGCGTGCGCAACGCCCGATAGCACTCTGCTGACCGGTGGTCCTCTTCCTTCGCCAGCAGCGGCTGGTCCTCGGCCACGCGCAGCGAGATCGTTCTACGGCTCCCCAGCGAGACTCCATTACGGGCGGTCTTTTCAACCGGATTGATCTTCAGCACGTTGGGCGCATACATATCGTTTGTCGAAATTTTGATCTAAGTAAGTAAGTTACGGAGCCGCGACGGCGACGGAGCGGTTATGACAAGGTCCGCTAGCGTTTCAACCGCGGGTCGGGTGTAAAATCCAGGCTCATCCGCACTCCGCGGCGTGCCGTTGCCACCAGGCTCTCCGTCGATGACGTGACCGAAGGCGAGATCGCGGCGCTTCCATAGATGGCCTGCATGCTCCAGCGCAAACGCGGCGCAAGTTGCCGGTGCAGCGTCACCTGCGCCAGCCATCCCGAAAGGCTGCTGAACACGCCTCCAACCAGCCTTTCGTAACCGGCGCTCGCTTCCACCAGCCACGGAGACGCCGGCGCGTGATAAATCTCCGCTACATCGAAGCCCAGGCTGCTGGATGCGCCGAACCCATGTTGATCGCCGGCATCGCGGCGCTCGGAAAGTGTCAAGGTGTCCTTGGCGCGCTTCCATCCGATGCCGGCAGCCTCGCGATAAACGCGTCGGTTCGTCCATCCCGTTCCGCCTAACAGCTCCGTTAACTCGCCCGCCCCCGCTTCTCCGCGCACAAACCAATCGCGCGCGATCAGATGTTCCGCGCTGAAATTACCCGTGACCATATCGGTTCGCGCGTAGCCGGAGTACGAAGTCACGAACGCGGCGTCCGCGCCAAGCGTATCGCGCGGAGTCAGAATGTATTCGAGTCCTCCCACTACCTGATCGTCCGTCACCGGAGGAAGCGTCGCCCCCTCGTCAGCCTCCGCGCCGTTCACTTCGACTGGAAGACTCTTCCGCATATTGGCGCCGACCTTCCACGTCAGGCGCGCGGATTGCATGTAGGCCAGCGTTATCGCCGCCGTCAGATCCCGCCGTTTCGCTCCATATAACGCGTACGCCAGCGGCGAACTATCCATCGCGGCCCCGCTTGCCGTTGCGGCCGCGCTCGTGAAAGTGGTAGCCGCGTCCAGATTTTCTGTCGCGTCCATCGCGGACGGGCGGCTAAACAAAAATCCGCCGAAGACCTCCGAATCGGCGGACGCATCCACCAATACCGTCCACCGCTCACTCGGCGTCCAACGCCATCCGATGTCGACAATGTTGTCGAATCCGTTGGCCTGCGATTCACGCGGATTGCCGTTGTAGTCCACGCGATAATGCACCGTGAAACTGGTTACTTGCCCGATCTGGTCCCACGCCAGACCGGTCGAAATGCCGCCCACGGCCAGCGGTCCCGAACCTTCACCGCCCGCCGCCGAACCCAACGACGAGACGGAGGGCGAACCGAACGAGTACCCGCCCGCGTAGGTGGAAACGTCGTCGATTTTCAGTCCGCTTCGCACTACTGGAGCGATGATGGTCGGATCCGAATCCGCGGATTGCGCCGCAGCCCGCGCCGCAAACGCAGCCAAAATGCCCGCGACCGCAACGACGCGAGCCGATGCTTGCTTGATCATGCTTATCTCCAGTAACGCGCTGAACGCGGACTGCTAATGGGGACCCTAATGGGGAACGACGATCGTGTCGCCCGGTTCGAGAATCACGTTCTGGCCGATATTCTTTCCACGCACAACCTCGTCGTAATTGAACGGAAGAATCAGCCGCTGGTCGTTTTCGGTCCGCAGCACATACATCTTCTTGCGCTTCGCAAACACCGTCACGCCGCCCGCTTCGGCCAGCGCCTGCAAGACGGTGATGGGCGCCTCCAGACGGATTGGCCCTTCCTTCTTAACTTCACCGACAAGGTAGACCTTCTGGCTGTGAATCTCTTTCACCGTCACGGTCACATGCGGGTCCCGCAAAATCTCGGCATAGCCCGCGGTTAGGCGCTGTTCCAGCTCGCGCGGCGTCAAGCCGGTGACCGCCATTTCGCCCAGTAGCGCGACCGTGATCTTCCCGTCCAACCGCACGGGAACCGAAGCGGTCGACGCATCCGGCTCTTTATAAACCTCGACGCCGAGAATGTCGCCTTCACCGATGCGATACTGAACCCTGCCCGCCGCAACTTCCGTTTGCGTCGCAACCCGTTCAGTCGCGCTCTTCTCAACAGGAACATTCGGACCGTGGAATTGCTGCGCGTGTAGAGGCTGCCCAAGCAGTAAGCCAAGCGCCAGGCAACACGCTGCGGCCGCGCTGGGAATCGCCGTCGTCATCTCAGGCACCGTGCCGAGCACCACAGTTCCCGGCGGCAACTCCCACTCACCCAGAAACGCGTTGCGCTTCAACTCCCGGACAAACGCCGCCAGCAGCGCCAGCAAAAGCGAAAGGCTGACGCCCGCGGCGCCCAGCAGCACCCGCTTCGGCCGAATCGGTTTCTCCGGCACCTGCGCCGCATCGAGCATCACGAACCGTTCGGCCTTTTCGCGGAGTTCCATTTCCGTCGCCGTATCGGCGGCCAGCTTTTTGTCGAACAGCGAATGGTAGTTGGCCTTCGATGTGTCGTAGTCGCGGGTGATCTCGGCCAGTTGTTGCTCGCGGATCGGGATCCGCTGGATGTGGCTCTCGCTCCCGCCAAGCTCGCGGACCACGCTTTGCCGGCGTTGGTCCAGGTCGCTGATTTCGCGATCGGTGACCGCAATCTGACCCCGCAGTGTGGCTGCTTTCTGCTTCTCCAGCGTCAGCATGTTTTCACGCGAGGGATCGGTGAGAGGATCGGCGTCGAGATCCGCGTTGGCGTCGGCGGCCGCACCAGCTTTGCTCGAAGCGTTCTCACCCACGTGCACGGCCGGCTTGCTTCCGTCTTCTTTCTCGATCTGCGCGATCTCCGCCTTCAGCCGCCGAACCGCGGGGTGCCGATCCGTATAGCGCAGTTGCATCGCCGCCAGCTCCGCCCGCTTCCGGTCGAGTTCCGAGAGAGGCTCCGCGGTGGGAAACGCGGCGCCGCCGGACGACGCGGCGCGTTCGTGGCGGCGCCGGATCGAACGCTCGATCGCGGTCACGCTGTCTTCCGTGGTGGCGAGCGAACTCTGCAGCATCAGCTTGTTTTGCTCGGCGCGGGCGACCGACTCCTGAATGCCCAGCAGCTCCGCTTTGCCCTGACCCATGGTCGCCAGCAATCCCGCTTCCTGCTCGGGCAGTTCCCCGTTGTACGCGTCTTTGAACTCGCGTAGCCGGACTTCCTGTTCCAGCAGCTTCTTCTTGGCGTCTTCCAGCTGATGACTCAGAAATTCCGAAGTCCCGGAGGCCTCTTGCGCCCGCTCCCGCAAGTTCTCGTTGATGAAGAAGTTTCCAACCCGGTTCGCGACTTCGGCCGCCGCGTGCAGGTTCTCGGTCTCAAACGAGATGCGGAAAGCCCCGGGGCGTGTGGCGCTCCAGTTCCGTTCGAGCTTGATCGAGATATCCCGCTGCATCATAGCCAGAACCTCTTCACGAGTTCGCGACCGCCGCTCCTTCGGATACAGGTCGAGCTCTTCGATCAGGCTCCACATCTTGTCCTTTCCGAGCACCTGCTGCTTGAGACCGTCCAACCGCGATTCCAGCGCCGTCTGCACCGTCGCCATGACAAAATTTTCTGGAATTTTCTGCGACTCCACCAGGATGACGGCCTCCGCGTGATAAACGGAAGGGAGCCGGCTGACGATTACCACGCTCACGACCGCACCCGCTACCCACAGCATCGCGACTAACATGCGCTGCTTCCAGATTGCGAACACGACGGACCGTACCGAAAGCGCCGGCATCAGACTATCGACGAAACCTTTACTCATGAGTTCAGAACCTCGACGCGCTCAGCGCGTTCCCATCGGCATCGGCCCCCGTACCGCCGCGCAGCCATCGCGCCCAATACCGTTCCGGCCAAGTTAATCGCCACATCCCGCAGCGCCGGGTCGCGGCCCGGAAACAGGAACTGGAGTAACTCGCTGGCGATACCCATCGCCAGGCCCGTCAGGCAAATCCATAAAAATTTCCGCTTCGATGCGCCCGGCCACGCGATGGACAGTATGAAACCGAAGCCGAAGTACATCGCCAGGTGCGAGCCTTTCTCGATTACGAAATGCGTGCCCTGATACACGGGCGAATCGCCCGCGATGCCCGTCCCGAAAAACAGCGTGAACGCGTTGCACACCCCGTCGTCGAGCCAGCGCGCCGCGAGCGATGAGGATGAAAACGCGATCACAACGATTAGCACCGCCAGCAACAGCACCCCCAAGTGCCGAACCCGGCTTGTCATGCTTGTCATGCTTGTCGGGGACCGCTTTCCCCGTGGGTCCACTTCATTTCCGCCAATTGGTCCGTCGTTGCCTTCAGCTGTTGTAGGAGTGATAAAGCCTCATTGATGCGTTCGAGAATGACGTGGCTTAGCGGATCTTGCATGAAGCGCTCCAGCGCCGCGCGAACCGCCACCGTGGTACTGCTGAACCCGTGCGTCCGGCGAAAGTCAGCCAGAATTCGGTACTCGTCCTCGGACACGCGGAAAGACACGATCCGTTCTCTAGTGCGCTGTCTCGCCATGTGCCGTCGTACCCGTCGCCGCTCTGTGCGCCTAGCCCCGCTGAACCACGCGCGCGGTTTCCGCCCCTAACGGCCGCACGCAATCCCGCTCGACCTGAGTCGATATCGAACGTTGCAGTAAGTGGATCGACACGACCACGCGCAATTCATTTTTCGCGTCGACCAGGAACCCGCGGACTCCCGCCAGCGGCCCATGCTCGATCATCACGGGCTGGCCTGCCGTGAGGTAAGGGCAAGGCGCAACCCGCACGCCCTCACTGACGACGGAACGGACCATCGCCATCTCCGACGCGGAGATCGGAATCGGTTGCTTTCCCACGCCCGCGATCCCGTACACTCGCGGCGTCATCAAAATCGGCAGGCGTTTAACGGATTCGAATTCGCAGAAGAGGTATCCCGGAAATAACGGAATCGCGCTCTCTTTCACCCTGTCGGACCATTTGCGCCGGAATTGGAACGTCGGCACGTATGATTCGTAGCCCTTCTCCTGGAGCAAAACCGCAACCCGGCGTTCGAAGCCGGCCTGAACTCGGACAGCAAACCACTCTGCAGCGGCGTTTGTATGACTTTGAACGCGCGAGTCCGAAGCCTCCGCGCCCGGATGCGTCAATTGCATTTTTAGATTCCCTCGGAATCGCCCGGACAGAGCTACCGCACTGAGTGTCCCGGCCCATGTCTTACGGGAGGAACACTTTCGTATGTCAGGCGCTTACACAGAATGCCCCGTTTTTCCCGTCCTGTCAAGCACGAAATTATGAAAGTTACCCTGAATTGGGAATCTGCGGTAAACGGTGGCAGCCAAACCGTTCGGACCAAAACTTCGCGAGATCCGGCGGTTAGCGCAACTGTAACAGAGGCTAGTCCCTGGCTAAATTCGAACAGGCCGGTAAATGAATGTAAGACATGCGGCTGAAATCGGTTGGGTTGGTGATGGAGACCTGCGGACCTCGGAAAGCTCAGGCGTCCCGCCGGATGCCGGTGGCTGACTTCGGTAGCCATCCGCGCTTGTGCCGGCTGTCCGATGGCCGTTAGCGGGAGCGGAAATCGCTGTTCAGCGACTGGAACCGGAGTGGGAGAGCCAAAATGAAATTGCTTCCCGCCCTCAGCACCGAAACCGGTGCCGAACGCGGGAAGCAAGTGGAACGCCGAATTATTGGTGAACCCGAACCGCGTAGAAGGGCGGGTCGGCCGCCCCTCGGCCGCTTTACGGATTGATCACACTTACCACCGCGCTTTGGGCCGACGCGTTCCCGCTGGCGTCAAGGGCTGACACGGCGTAGTAGTAGGTCTGATTCGCCTTTAGACTTTGCGAGTCGGAGTACGAGGTGGTACCGCTGCCGCCGATCAGACTGAGTGACTGAGCGGTTGTTCCCCTGTAAATGCGGTAGTCGTAAACGGCGACGTTGTCCGTCGAAGCCGACCATGTGAGATTGATCTGCGTTCCGGATTTCGCCGTGACAACCAGTTTCTGAGGAACCGTTGGCGGCTGAGTGTCGGGGAGCGTCGCGGCGGTCGCTAGTGCGGTCTGTGCCGAATAGTTCATCGCTTCGTCGTACGCAGCGACAGCGTAGTAGTAAGTTGTTCCCGCAGCGAGGCCAGCCGAAGTGTCGACAAACGATGTGGAAGTCGTGTTCCCCACGGTAATCATCGAACTCGGTGTTTTGCCTCGATATACCATGTAACCCGCCAGGTAGATGTTATCCGTCGAAGCGCCCCAGCTCAGATTGACCTGCTGACAGCCGGTCCCGGTCGCAACCAGGTTCGTCGGCACGGTCGGTGGCGCGGTGTCCGGAAGCGAAGTCACGCCGATCGTGGCGCTCTGGACCGAATAGTTATATGAGGGGTCGAAAGCAACCACAGCGTAGTAGTAGGTGGTCTTGGGCGCAACGGAATTGTCAATGAAAGAGTTCGTCGTCACTGAAGAGAAGATCGCGAGCGAGGTCCGGCTGGAACCGCGATAGACATGGTACCCGGCCACGGAAACGTTGTCGGTAGAAGGCGACCAGGTGACTTGAATCTCCTGATCGGTTACCGCGGTCCCTTGCACATTGGTCGGCTTCGATGGCGGCGTCGTATCCGGCGGCGCCAAAGTGGTCACGCTCGCCGGGGCTGAGAGGGGGGATAGGTTACCCGCCGCATCGAAAGCCTGTACTTTGTAGGAGTAAGTAGTAGAGGGTGAAACGGAGTTGTCCGTAAAGTTCACCTGGTTGGATGTATTGAGCAGCGTGCCGTTACGGAATAAGTTATACCCGGCCACTCCGACATTGTCTGTCGTCGGGTTCCACAAGACTTGGACCAGGTTCTGGCTGAACTGCCCGATCGAAGGCGCGCTCAGTACCTGCGGGGCGGTAGTATCGGGCGAAGGAAGAATCATCGTTTCCCAGGCCGTCCCTAGGGTGGTGAAAGCGCCGAGCGACCGCGCATTGATTGAAGCGCTATAGGATGCTTCGAGCACGGCGGTCGGGCTTTGCGATCCATAGGTCGCATAGCCCAGGGAAGCGTAATATAACGTGGTCCAAAACGGCGACACAAACAGGAACTGTCCCGCCTGAGCCATGTTCACGACGGACTGAAGATACTGCTGATCGAGCGGTTCCCAAAAACTCATGGTGTCTAAGGCGTCAATGGCTGGGTTATTCAGGGCGTCCTGCACCGAAGCGAGTTGAGCCGCGGAAATCTTCTTGCACCATGTTTCGCTCATCGCAATGGGTAAACCCGCGGCCTGAGCCATCGAAGCTGCGGTGAGGGCGTTTTCCGGAAACGAATTGGATACGGAGTACATGTGAGTGTCGATGTAAGAGACGGACGTGGAGATGTCATTCTGTATGTACGTCGTGAACGAGTTGATCCAGGTACCCGCGCCCGCTCCGACGGGAACGTTGGTAACGTTCGCGGCTTGCATCGCCGCCAGTATGGTTTGTAGCTCCTGCAAACTGCCGCTGGGAGTACCGGCGTTCGGCTGCGAGGCATTCTGCGATTCCGAGTCAGGCTCCGTGATCACCGACATGTAATCGGGCTGAATCAACTGTGCGACGTTGACTGCGTTTTGGGCGCGTCCGGCGATATATTCGTTCCAGGTAAGACCTAGATAGTAGGTTTGAAACGTCGCGCCACTGGTGCCGGGTTCGGCCGTGGCAACGGTAGTCTCGGCGGTCATCTTCATCCCCATCGAGTGGATCTGCTGGGCGAGTTGCTGATAGAAGCTGACGTAGCTCTGGAATGTCTGCTGGTTCCCGTAGTAAGGCTCGTAGAGAATGGGGAAGTTGATGTGGACGGAGACTGCGGTGACGCCCAGCGCCTGCAGTTCCTGCAGTTCCGGCATCACGTCGTACTGGAAATAGTTTGGATTCAGAAGCGCG
>NZ_CAJCHS010000068.1 GCF_903970205.1 Nevskia soli
GGTGGCGAAGATCTTGATGAGCCGGTCGGATTCTTCCCACGTATCGATCAGGACCACGACGGAGTGCGGGACTTCCTGTTCGGTTTCCTGCAGGATTCGTTCGCGCACGAGCTCGGTTGCGAGAAAACGCGCCGGCTGATCGGTTACGTGATCGGAGGGGAAGTACTGCGGACCCTCGGGCAGGCGCGCGCGGATCAGATCGCGCAGCTTCGCGACGTCGGATGCGGATTGCGCGGAGATTGGGAGGAAATCGACGAAGGGGTGCAGTCCGCGATAGAACTCGATCACGGGGAGCGCCCGCTCCGCGTTTTCGATCAGGTCGAGCTTATTGACAAGCAGGATGGCCGGCGATTCCACATGGCGCAGAATGCTGACGGCATCGCGATCGGGCTCGCCCGGCTGAACGGTCGCGTCGGCGAGATAGAGCAGCAGATCGCGTTCATCGAGCGACGAACGCACGCTGTGCATCATGCGTTTGCCGATGGCGGTTTGGGCTTTGTGGATACCGGGCGTGTCGATGAAGACGATCTGGCAATCGGGACCGGTGTAGACGCCTTGAATCGCGCTCCGCGTGGTCTGCGGCTTATCGGCGACGATCGCGACCTTGGAACCGACGAGCGCGTTCAGCAGCGTCGATTTGCCGGCATTGGGGCGACCCAGTATTGAGACGAAACCCGAGACGAAGCCGCTCACTGGCTCACCGCGGCCTGGCTTCGGCTGACGCGCACCTGCTCGACGCGTAGTTCATCGCTGGCGAGAACGTCGATCCGCACGCCGTCGCGTTCGACGGATTCTCCCGGCTGCGGCACGCGGCCGAGCCATTCGCTGACCAGGCCGCCCACGGTGGTCGATTCGATGTCTTCCTCCAGGTTCACGTTCAACATCTCGGCGAGGCGCGACAGATCGAAGCTTCCCGACACGATATAGCCGCCATTCTCATCGAGAGTGACGTCGGTCTCGGGCTCATGCTCGTCGCGGATTTCACCGAGGATGACTTCGACCACGTCTTCGAGCGTCGCGAGTCCGGCGGTGTTGCCGTATTCATCGACCACGATCACCATGTGAGCGCCTTCCATCTGCATCTCGCGCATGAGATCGTGTACGGACTTGGTTTCCGGGACGAAGCGGATGGGCCGCATCAGGTCCTGAATCGTGCGTTTGGAGCGCTCTTCGTCTTCCAGCTCGAACATGTCGCGCACGTGAACGAAGCCGATGATCTGATCGAGCGTGCCTTCATACACCGGGATGCGCGAATACTGCTCGTTGATAACCAGGTGACGCAGCTGCTCGAGGGACGCGTCGGACTTGATCACGACCATGTTGGGGCGGGGCGTCATGATTTCGCGGACGACCTTGTCGCCGAACTCGACCACGTTCTGGATGAGCTTGCGGTCTTCCTCTTCGATCAAGCCTTCTTCGGCGCCCGCGGTGATTAAGGTATCGATGTTTTCGGCGGGCGTGGGCGGCTCATTGCCGACGGGCTCTTCTTTGGTGATGTCGATCAGTGAGTTGAGGAAACTGAGCAGACCGACGACCGGCATCATGGTCAGGCCGACAATCCGCAGGGCCGGCGCCATCGGCAAGAGCCAGTTGCCACGCGAGCGGCGATAGAGCGCATGCGGGACCACGTAGGCGAACGCCATCATGAACAACAGCCCGCTTAGTGCGGCCTGCAGCATGGTACCCGGCGTGAGGCGGCCGCCATCCACGGCAAAAGCCAAGACAGCGACACCGGACAGCAAGAGCGCTCCATGTTTAATCAGCGAGAACGCCAGGGAGCCGCGGTCGATGGGGAACCCGATGCGCGATTCCAAGGCGCTGCGGAAGAACTGCTGCATGGGAACGTCGCGCGTGCGCAAGCGTTGGGATTCGAGATAAAGCTGCTGCACGGTGGAGATGAGCGCCAATACAGCAGCGAGCGCGATCAGCGCGATGAGACTTGCAAGGGCCATCGCTATGCTCTCTGGCGCACGCGCCGGATCAGGCCTGTGGGTAAACCGAGCTTCGCGCGCCAGCGCTGCTCGGCGCGCGCCATCTCGCCATGGTCGGTCTCGTGATCGTAGCCGGCCAGATGCAGCACGCCATGCAACATGAGCAGTTCGATCTCGGTGGTTACCGAGTGTCCGAAACTGCGCGCTTGCGCGGCGGCGCGATGGCGCGAAATCGCGAGATCGCCGCCCTCGCCGGAAGGAAACGAGAGAACGTCGGTGGCGTAGTCTTTGCCCAGAAATTCGCGATTCAGGCGCCGCAGTTCCGTATCGCCCGTGATCAGACAATGGAACGGACGCTGGACGGCGACGCGCTTGCGAAGGAGTTCCGCGAAGGTTTCGAGCGCCTGCCGCTCGATACCGGCGTGTTCGGGAACACGCCGGAAAGTTATCAGTGGGTCCGATAAGCCCATGCTTAATTGGCCGTGCGCGACGCGCCGTTGCTCGCCAGCGCGGCCGCGACAGGATCCGGAATCGGTTCGGAGAGCTTCAACGACAACTGGGCCGTGTTGGCTTCGTTGGCACGCTCATAAGCCTTCACAATGCGCTGCACCAGGCTGTGGCGCACGACGTCGCGATCGCTGAAATGCACGAAGCTGATGCCTTCGACTCCATTTAGAACTTCGGCGGCATCCAGCAATCCGCTGCGTTTGCCAGTACCCAAATCGACCTGCGTCGGGTCGCCGTTCACTACCATCTTGGAGTTGAACCCCTGGCGGGTGAGGACCATCTTCATCTGTTCGGGAGTGCTGTTCTGCGCTTCATCGAGGATGATGAACGCGTCGTTAAGGGTGCGGCCGCGCATGAACGCGATCGGCGCCACTTCGATGGTCAGCTTTTCGAGCAGCTTTTCCACTTTGTCCGTCTCCATCATGTCGTACAGCGCGTCGTAGAGCGGGCGCAGGTAGGGATCGATTTTCTCTTGCAGCGTTCCGGGCAGGAAGCCGAGTTTCTCTCCCGCTTCGACCGCGGGGCGTGTCAGCACGATGCGGCTCACGCGCTTCGAAATCAGCGCGGAGACAGCCATCGCGACGGCCAGATACGTCTTCCCGGTTCCGGCGGGGCCGATGCCAAACACCAGATCGTTGCGCTCGATGGCTTCCATATAGCGCCGCTGATTCATGGTTTTCGGCGCAAGGACTTTCTTGCCGAAATTGCGCTGGCGGCCGCTCTGTACCAGTGCGCGGAGCGAAACGTCGGGGTCCTCGGTAAGCACACGAATGTAGCTGTTCAGATCGCCGTTGGAGAAAATCACTCCTTCACGCACAAGATCCGCGTAGTCTTCCAGGATCTTTTCGGCGCGGGCGACACCCGTCTCTTCGCCCTCGATTTCGAGAGAGCTCTCCACGAGGTGTGTCTTAACCGCAAGGCCGGTTTCGAGGAGACGCATGTTCTCGTCCCGCGTACCGTACAGGTTTTCGACACCACGTGTGATCTGAACGCTGGTTTTCATGAGCTGTAGACACGACCTCCTGACAGAAAAAGTGAGATGGATTTCAGGCAATAAAGCTTAGGCAGATAAAACCTTGGGGATGCGGCTCAGAACGGGGCCGCGCTGCTGAATCGGGGAAAGAGGCTTGAAGACAATAAGATAGCTAAGCTTAGTCAGGCCGAACCGGTACCGCGAAACGCGGGCGGAAACTACCATCCAGCCTTCATTATATCAGCGGAAACGCTTTGGCAAGCATGAAAATTCGGTGTCAGGGCGGGCGACATAGAGAGTGACAGGTTTTCGGTGGGACCGGCAGCGGCCGAGGGTGATTTTTCCGTGGGAGTTGTGCCGCGAGGTTCGGCGGACCGGTCGCTGACGCTCGCGGCTCAGTAAAATCGCGGCTCAGTAAAATCGATCGGTTACAGGTCCCCAAACCTCTCGCTCCGTGGCGCAAGGTAATCGTAAAATCGCGGCTCGGTAAAATCGATCGGTTACAGAGCCGCGCGCGTCAGCCAGGCGGATTTAGGCGTTGAGCGAAACTTCCCAGGGCTGCGGGACGACTTTGCGCAGGGAACGATCCTGGCGCAGCTCGTTGACCTTCTCCGCCGCCTTCTTTCCGGCCAGGAATGCGTGGTCGGAGTTGTAGTATTCCCACTCGCTGTAGCGGCCGGCGAGAACGATGTCGTTCTTCAGCAGCCAATCGCGGATGGCAGCAACGTTGAGCGAGCGGCCGTGGTCGTAAATGACGTACGCATACGGCATATCGACCTGGTTGGCGGTCAGGATCGGGTCGTCTTCGTTGAAGAACCCGACCTTACGGCAATCTTCGATGCAGAGGCGAATCAAGTCCTCGCCATCGCACGGGAGCGGTTTGTGCTCGGAGTAGGTGATCTCGCAGGTGAGGCCGAATCCGCCCGGAGGATTGCAGTGCGGGCTGGCGTTGCCCTGGACAAAGATGCGGTGGAACACGGAGTCTTCGGGGTAGTAGATCCAGTGCTTTTCGGTGAGGTTTTCGCGGCCGACACCGATGTTGACGCAGCGCACCGAGGTGTGGCGCAGACTCGCGGCATGTTCGCGAATGGGATCGGGGACTTCGTCGCCCATCGCGCGAATCAGCAGCGGGAGCGGCATGGTGCTAACGAGCGTCTCGTAGGGGATCACTTGCCCGTCGTCTAGCGTGATGGTGTGCGCGCTGGCGGAGACTTTGCGGACGCGCGTGTTCAAACGGAGATCGCCCTTGAGATGCGGCAGGAAGCCGTTCATCAACGACTGGAAGCCGCCGCGCAGCGGATAGCCGAATCGGGCGTTGGGACCCATCGGCTTGCCCACGGGTTGGAGCGCGCCTTCGATCATCTCTTCGAGATCGGGAAGAGGGACACGTCCGCCGAGCCAGCTGGTTTCCATCTGATCCAGCGGAACCGCCCAGATTTTGCGGTTGTAGGGGATGGCGAAGTGTTTGGCGATGCCGGCACCCCAGACTTTGTAGATGAATTCTTCGAAGTTGCGCGGCTCGGAGGAGTGTTCCGCAACCGCGCGCGGCCCGAGTTCAGTTTCGGATTCGAGCACACCGTCGGCGCAACAATCGGTGATCGATTCGGCTTTGCATGCGGACGGGCTCGAATTCAGAGCCAGCTTGGCCGAACCATTGGCATGTCCGTTCGCGTGGCCATTCGTTAACGTAAGCGACCCGCCGCTCGCGGCGCCGGCGGGCTTCTTCTCTTTGCCCATGCTTCCGAAGCGGGCTTCGATGGCTCCGGTGATGCATTCCTTGATCACTTCCGGCGGTAAGCCGTAGAGCGCGCCCTGGAAGGGATAGCGCGTGTAGACGTTCTTGCTGTAAATCCACGCTTCGCGATTTTGCCAGTGAACGTTATCGCCGAGCAGCATCTTATACATTTCGTGGACGTACGGATCGTTCGAGAACATGATGTGCCCGGCGAAGTCGAAGGTGAACCCCTTGTCCTCGATGGAGCGGCACCATCCGCCGACGCGGCTTTCTTTTTCTATCAGAACAGCATCCGCGCCCAGATGGTAGGCCGCGCTCAGCCCGGTGGGGCCCGCGCCGATCACTACAGTGGACGGCGTCTGTTGCGTGTCGTTCAGATTGGTGTTTGCCATGGCCGGTTTAAAGATGCCTTCCTCCAGATTGTCCGTCTTACCGATCGCTTTTACAATCAGTTCTTGCATGGCTTGCGCGGTGCGGTCCCAGCTAGTTTTCGATAGCACGTCGCGCATGCCTGCGATGCGGGATGCCGTCTCCTGGCTGGACGCCTTCAAAGCCCGTTCGCATGCCGCCGCGAAGTTCTCAGGCGTTTCGCCGAGATAAACAATTTTTCCGTAGGGCTCGGCGACGTCCGTGATGGGCGTGCTGACAATCGGCTTCTCGGCAACCATGTATTCAAGCGTCTTGGTGGGACTGATAAATTTGGTCGACTCGTTGCGCGCGAACGGCAGTAGACAGAGGTCCCAGCCGGAGAGATAAGACGGCAGCTCCGCGTATTGCTTTTGTCCGAGATAGTGGAGATTGGCTCGATGCGGCAGATCGGATTCTTTGATCTTGACGACCGGACCCAGCATCACGATGTTCCATTCCGGATGCGCATCCGCTACATGCGCGAGCAGATTCAGATCGAGGCGCTCGTCGATTACGCCAAAGAATCCGAGGCGCGGGTGCGGGATGCCGGCCTGATCCGCGGGTTCGGGCATGACCACCGAGCGAGCTTTCGAGTAATGTTTCGTATCGACGCTGCTGGGAAAGCAGTGCGCGTTGGAGTGCCGGTTTTTCTTGGCGCGATAGAGGCTCGGGCCGCCGGTGAACACAACGTCTGCCAGCTTCAATAACTTTTCTTCGCGATCGAGCAGCTGCTTGGGCGCGTTCAGGAACGCCGACAACTCGTCCATGCAGTCGTACACAACGGCGCGGGGCGCGAGACGATCGGCAAGGGGCAGCGCCATGGGCGTGTAGAACCACAGAACATAGTTTTGAATGTTCTCTTGCGCGATGAGCTGATTCAGCAGGGAGAATAAAAACGGGATCTGCTCATCCGAATATCCGCCGACTTGCGCCGGTGTATGCGGGCAACAGATCACCAATCCCGGCTCGGGCTTTCGAATTTCCCAATAAGCCGCGCCCGATTCGGATTTGACCGGTTCTTCGATGAAAATGACACGATGCTGACGCGCAAAACGAGTCAACAAATGTTGCGGTCTTTGGAACACAAAATCCCAGCGCAGATGAGAAAAGATAATTAGATCGTCGAAGGTTTTTGGCACTTTTTGTTCTCCCAGAATGATGGCCGGCCCACGGACGTGGTGCGCGATCTTCCGCCGCTGGAAGTTTAAAGAAGCAACAAAAATGCCAAACAGAGGAATTGCGGTGTTGTCCCGAAACAGGACGAAATCGGACGGGCGGGCCGTACTCTAGGCTACTGTTCGGCCACCAAAAGGCGGCCGACGCAGTTGACAAACTGTCACACGCATCCGATGGAGGCTAGTAATTGGCGTGATTTTGTAAGCGCACTCGCATACGTTTGATTCAAAGTGCGTACTAATTTCCCATCGGAAGCGTGCTGAAAATCCCACAATCCGCTATTATGCCAGTGGTTTGCGTCCTGCCAATCATATCGGTCGATGACCGGGTACAGGCAGATTCCATCGATCGGCGTCCCTTCGCGGCGCGCCTTTAAGACTTCGTCGGCAACCTCAAGGATCCAGCGAGCCCGGCCCGATCCGAAGTGACTGGTCTCGGCGACAAACAACGGACGGCGGTAGCGGCGATAAATGTCGGTCAGCAGCTTGTGCAGCGGCACCCAGCGGTCATCTCGGGGTTCATCCTCCCAGCGGAGCCGGCCGTTGCCTTCGATCTCCCATTCGTTGGAATGATAGAAGTTGGCGCCCAGGATATCGAGAAACCTGGGATCGCCGCCGAGCGAAGGCTCCTGATAACCGGCGATCATGTTCCACGCCTCGAATTGAGATTCGTGGTGCTGCCGCGCTTGTGCCGCGAGGTCCGGACGATGGCGCGGAGGGAGAACCTTAACGATCGGTTCGGGATAGACGAAACGCGCGCGCGGGTCGACATCCAGAATGGCCGCGCAACCCGCAACGGTCGCGCGAATGAGGTTGTGCTTGATGTCGTTGTCCCGGCCGAAAGCGAAGGGGTAGATCAGGTCGCGAGCCGCGCCCCAGCAGAGAAAGTTGATCTCATTCATGGGCGCATAGAACGGCACTTCATCGGATTTGTTCCGGACGAACTGAGCGACCGCCCGCGCGAACCGTACGTAACGGTCGACGAAGGCGGGACTCAGAACGTCCAAGCCATCGGGCCAGCCGTAATGGCAGATGTCCCAGATGACCTGGACGCCCTGGCGCGCGGCGGCGTCGAACATGGGTTCAAACGACGACCAGTCGTACCCCTGCGAGCCGCGATCGATCCGATGCCAGCGGAGGCCGTCGCGGGTGGCTTGCATGCCTTGCGATTTCAGCAGGGCGTAATCGTGCTCGGCCTGAGAATCATGCTGGACACCGGCGATCATGTCGAGGCGGCGTCCGGCGGTGTTGATATGGGTTGCGCATTCGAAGCCCCCCATCCAGAAGGATTGGAAAAGGCGGGGCGCGCAAAGGGAGATCGCGGAGCTTTTCGGCGCCGCGACCGGAGAGGAATCAAATGAAGTATCGAGGTTCAATGACGGTCCTGGGTTCGGTAGTCTTCAGAAGGTACAAGGTACTGGTGTCGCTGGAAGCTCATTATTCGCTCGCGCCATGCAACTTCGTGACGGTCGCGTTCGCTGCGCGACCCGCGGGTGGCGAGCGCCATCTCTTCCAGCGGGAATTTCGGCGTGCGATCGGAGTAGAGTAAGCCGTTGGCTTCCTGGTAGGTATCGGTGAACTGGGTGTAGCAGAAACCGGCCAACGAGGGGAGGGATCGGATCACGCCCAAAAGGGCGGTGTACCTCTCGGCAAATTGCTGCGCGGAGTCGGAGCGAACGTAGCCCCAGGTGCCCTGGACGTCGGGCGAGTAGGCGATGCCGCCGAATTCCGTAAGGATAATGGGCTGATCGGAGTTGGTTGCGCCCTCCAGCAGGAGGATGCGGCCGCCGGGGCGTTCGCGCTTGAACAGCCGGCTCTCGATTTCGTTGGCGCCGTAGCGGCGCGCGATGCGTTCCGGTGAGTCATCGTAATCGTGGATTCCGATGATGTCGGTGGCCACGCTCTCCCAGCCGTCGTTTCCGATGACCGGTCGCGTCGGGTCAATGGTTTTGGTGAGGTGATAAAGCGCCTGCACGTAATGGCGCTGCGCCGGGCTGTCGGGCAGATCGGGCACGCCCCACGACTCGTTGAACGGCACCCAGGCGATGATGCAGGGATGGCTGCTATCGCGGCTGAGAACGTCCACCCATTCGCGGGTGAGGCGCTCAATGGATTCGCGGGTGAACCGGTAGGCGCTGGGCATCTCTTCCCACACCAGCAGGCCGAGGCGGTCCGCCCAGTAGAGGAAACGCGGGTCCTCGATTTTCTGGTGCTTGCGGACGCCGTTGAAGCCCATGGCTTTTACGAGTTCGACGTCGCGGCGCAAGGCGTCATCGTCCGGCGACGTTAAGCCGCTTTCCGGCCAATAGCCTTGATCGAGGACCAGACGCAACAGGAAAGGACGGCCGTTGAGGACAAACTTGTCGCCTTGCACGCCGATGGAACGCAGCGCGGTGTAGCTGGTTGCGGTGTCGATCAGCTCGCCGCGGCCGCCCCAGAGGCGCAGCTCGACGTGGATGAGCGTGGGGGTGGTGGGGCTCCACAGCAAATCGTTGCGGTAATCGTCGATCCCGGGATCGGAGAGCGCAATCCGCCGGTGCACTTCGCCGGCGACGACCGCGTACGTGTCGTCCGCAACCAGCAGGTTGCCGACGTGCATTTTGACGTTGAGGCGCACGCCCTCGCGGCGGACCCCGTCGAGCCGCGCTTCGAAACCGATTTCCCAGCGCTCGATATTGGGGGTCCATCGAACGAAGCCGATGTAGGTCGCGGGGAGCACTTCCAGCCAGACGGTCTGCCAGATTCCGGTCGTACGCGGATACCAGATGGAATGGGCCTCCAGCATCCAATCCTGCTTACCGCGCGGCTTGGCGAGGTCGGATGCGTCGTCCTCCGCCCGAACGACAACGGTTTGGGGGCCGGAGGCGGTCAGGAAATCGGTGATATCGGCGTGAAAAGGCGTGTAGCCGCCCTGGTGATGACAAACCAGAACACCGTTCAGCCAGACGGACGCGCAGTAGTCGACCGCGCCGAAATGAAGGATCAGCCGCTTGTTGTCGG
>NZ_CAJCHS010000069.1 GCF_903970205.1 Nevskia soli
TTTCCGGGTTTATGTGCCATCAATCCTCCGTGGTCAAACGGCCCGCTTGGCGCAGACCTCCCACACAGCCCAAACTACAGGGGACAATCGAATAGTAACATACGCGAAAAACCGCGGCAACGGATTGGATGGGAGAATGAAATCGCGCATGCGTTCGCCCATCGCCGTTCTCGTCTTGGCCGCCGGCCTGACTTGTGCCTGTTCCAAGCCGATGGGGCGCGTGACCGTCGATACGCGGCCGCAAGGCGCCCAGGTGCTGGTCGGCGAACAGATTTGCAAGTCGTCGCCCTGTACGTTTTCGATGGCGCCCGGCGACTACCGGGTTGAGGCGGTGCTCGACAACTTCGAGAAAGCACGGACCGACGTTACCGTCACGGACAGCGGCAAGGATTACAAAACGATCCGGCTGATCCCGCTCGAACCGACTCCGGATGAAGCTAAGCGGCTACACCTCAAAGAACCGGCGCAGGTCGCGGAAGAACCGAAACGCTTTAAGTGAAATAGATCAATTAACCAAACCTGGTTTCCGAATAACATCCTCACCGAAACGCGCCTTCACGCGTCTACCAGCAGTGAAATGAGACTCCTCGCCGGATTCCTCCTCTTACTTACGGCATGGGCCGGAACCGGCCCGGAAATCCCGAAGACCGTTCCCGGCGAAGTACTCCAGCAATGGCTCGACGCCTTCAACTCCGGCGATCGCGCAAAGCTTTCCGCCTACTTACAAAAGTACGAGCCGCAACGCCTGGACCGCATTGACGACTCGCTGGGATTCCGCGAGCGAACCGGTGGCTTTACCTTGATTCGTGTAGATAAGAGCGAGCCCCTTTCGCTCGACGCGATCGTCAAGGAGCGCGAAGGCAGTAACTACGGGCGCCTCGAACTGGAGTTGACCGAAGGCGATCCGCCTATGGTCAAGCGTTTCGGCATTCACATCGTCCCCCGGCCGGCGGATCAACCCGAGCAGCCCAGGCTTACCTTCAACAATGCAGTCGAGGCGCTGGATCGACAAGCTGCTGAACTGGCCGGTAAAGACCAGTTTTCCGGATGTGTCCTTGTGGCCCGCGGCGGTAAAGTAGCCCTGGAGAAGGCATACGGTCTGGCGGACCGGGATCGCCACATAAGTAATACCCTCGATACTAAGTTCCGGATCGGGTCCATGAACAAGATGTTCACCGCGACCGCGATCCTGCAGTTGGCCGGAGACGGGAAAATCGACTTATCGGCGCCTCTTGGCAAGTACCTGCCGGATTACCCGAATCGCGACGCGGCGGCAAAAGTCACGATACGAGAACTGCTCAGCCATACCGGCGGCATGGGCGATATCTTCACGCCGGAGTACGATCAAAAGCGCTTACAGACTCGCGAGCTGAGCGACTACGTAAAGCTATTCGGATCGCGCGCCCCCGAGTTCGAACCGGGTTCCAAATGGTCTTACTCGAACTACGGCTTTGTCTTGCTTGGCGTGGTTATCCAAAAGGTCTCGGGAATGTCTTACTACGACTATGTCCGCAGGAACATCTTTGCGAAAGCCGGCATGCACGACACGGATTCCTTACCCGAATCGGAGCCGGTTCCCTTGCGGTCGACGGGCTACTTGCGGAAGGACGGTAAGTGGGCCGCCAACAGCGATACGCTGCCGTGGCGAGGCACTTCCGCCGGCGGAGGCTACTCAACGGTAGGCGATCTGCTCCGCTTCGCCGAGGCGCTTTCCAGCGGTAAACTCATCCGGCCGGAACTGTTCTCGCAAATGACTTCGGCACAAGAGGGCGAGGGCCACATGCCGCCCGGGATGCACTACGGTTTCGGCATGACGACCGCACCGGAACCCCAGGGTCCGAGGTTCGGACATGGCGGGGGCGCCCCAGGTATGAACGGCGAACTTCGCATCTATCCCAAGACGGACACCGTCGTCGCGGTGCTGGCCAACCTGGACCCCCCGGCCGCCACACGGATCGCCGATTTCTTCGATGAACGGATGCCGGTCGACTAAGACCGCTCGCGAGCGTCCGATCTCTTTAACCGTTTCGTCATTGCTCCGTCACCATGTCCGAGTAAATGTTGGTAGTGAGTATGGATTCTCCATTGCACTCTGAAGCGACGCCGGTATTTGCTCATGCCCCGTTGTTCGCCGATGCAATTGACCGGCTGCCGATCGCGTCTGCGTTCAAGCGGTTCGTTATCCCGCCTAAAATCACTCGTCTTTATCGCGCGTGCGAAGCCGCCGCGTCTCCGGTGCAATTCGCGGCAACGGTCCTCCGCGGACTAGACGTGCATTACGAAGTGAGCGAGGCCGACGTGGCGCGCATTCCACGAACCGGCCCCGTAATCCTCGTTGCCAACCATCCGTTCGGGATTCTCGAGGGCTTCATTCTGGTCGACATGCTCTCGCGCGTTCGCTCCGACGTGCGCATCCTGGCGAACTCCCTGCTTGCGAGCGTGCCCGAGATGCGCGCTGCGTTAATCTGCGTGGACCCGTTCGAACAGGCGTCCTCGGTAAGCTCCAACCGGAAGGGCGTGCGCGAAGCGCTTTCATTTCTGGCCGCCGGCGGCCTGCTGGTGGTCTTCCCGGCAGGCGAAGTTTCGCATCTCCAGATCCGCGAGCGTCGCATCGCCGATCCCCGCTGGAACCAGAACGTTGCGCGGTTCATCCGGCACAGTAAAGCCGTCGTCGTGCCGCTGTTCGTGAAAGGTTCCAACAGCGCAACCTTTCAAATCATTGGGATGATGCACGCGCAGTTGCGAACCGCCCGGCTGCTGCACGAGCTGGCCAACAAGGAACGAAAAACCGTAGAACTTCGGATAGGGCATCCCATTCGGTTTGACCCGCTGAGCAAGGTCACCGACGCCGAGCTCACGCAATACCTGCGTTATCGGACGTATCTGATGAAGAACCGGAAACCGCACGGGTTAGGGTGGCGGCCGGCGGTCCGGAGGTCGATTGCCGCGGCCGCGGATCCAGCGCTTATCGAAGCAGAGGTTACGCGATTGACGCCGCTAGCCGAATCCGCGGATCTGGCAGTCTACCTTGCCGCCGCCGGCCAGATTCCCGCGGCGCTGCACGAAATCGGCCGCCTGCGTGAAGTTACGTTTCGAGCCGCCGGCGAGGGCACGGGACGGGCGATCGATCTCGATCGCTTTGACCCGCACTACCGTCACCTCTTCGTGTGGGACCGCGCCGCGCGCTCCATCGCGGGCGCCTACCGCCTGGGCTTCACCAGTGAGCTGCTGCCGCGTTTCGGTATCGGCGGCCTTTACATATCGACCTTGTTCCGCTTCGAACCTGGATTCTTCGAACGCGTCGGCCCGGCCATCGAGTTGGGCCGTTCCTTTGTAGCGCCGGAATATCAGAAACAGTTTGCGCCGCTCATGCTGCTGTGGAAAGGCATCGGAGCGCACATTGCCGCGCATCCGGAGAACCCTATCCTGTTTGGTCCGGTGAGCATCAGCAATGAGTACCATCCGCTTTCGCGTTCCCTGATCGTCGACTTTCTGCAGCGCCAGAAATCGATCGACGACTTGGCTCCTCTGGTCGAGCCGCGCCAGCGCTTGCCTAAACATCGCCGCGGCGCCGATGACGAACTCGTGAAACGCATGCTGCACGATATTGACGACCTTTCGGCCGTCACCGGAGATATCGAGCCGGACGGCAAAGGCGTACCCGTGTTGCTCCGCCAATACCTCAAACTCGGCGGCAAGCTGCTGGGATTCAATGTGGACCGGGCGTTCAGCAATGCGCTGGACGGACTTATTTTGGTCGACCTGCGCGAGACGCCGGCAGCCATTTCCAGCCGTTATCTCGGGCGTGACGGCCTGCGGCGTTTTTTGAGCCATCATCGGGTTTTGAGCTACCATCGGAGAGCGAACGCGACAGCCGCCGCTTCAACTGTGTGAACTCCCCTCCCAGAATCGCCTTCCTCACCGACACCTATCACGAGATCAACGGCGTCGCGCTAACCAGCCGTCAGCTTGAGCTTTGCGCGCAGCAGCGCGGCTATCCGTTCCTTTGCGTGTATGGAGGCGACGCCGATAAGCGCGAGCAGCGCGGATCGGTCAGGCATGTGCAATTGAAGCGGGGCCCCCTCGCGTTCAATCTGGATAAGGGACTGCGGCACGACCCGGCGCTGTGGCGCTATATGCGCGATCTCACCGAGCAGATCGTCGATTTTCGCGCCGATCTGATTCACATCACGAGCCCCGGCGATGTGGGTGAAATGGGCGCCTTGATCGCGCATCAGCGCAAACTCCCGCTGGTGATCTCGTGGCATACGAATTTTCAAGAGTTCGGCGCTCAGCGGTTGCAGCGCTTGCTGGCGTGGGTTCCCCGGGCCCTGCGCGACCCGATCTGCCAGGCGAGCGAGCACCACATCATGCAAGCCATGATTCGTTTTTACAAACTAGGCCGCGTTTTGTTCGCCCCGAATGATGAACTCGTCGCGATGCTCGAACAGAGAACCGGACGCCCGGCGTTTCTAATGAAGCGCGGCATTGACGGAACCCTTTTTAACCCCTCCAAGCGCACCGTTCGGGACGGGATTTTCCGGCTCGGCTATGTAGGACGCGTGACTCCCGAAAAGAGCGTGCGCTTTCTGGTGGATATGGAACGGGCGCTGAACGCATTAGGGCTGCGGAACTTCCGTTTCCTGGTGGTGGGCGACGGCAGCGAGCAGGATTGGCTGAAGAAGAACCTGAGGTCGGCGGATCTTACCGGCGTGTTGCGCGGTGCCGCTCTCGCCGAAGCTTACGCGAACATGGACCTGTTTGTGTTCCCGTCGAAGACGGATACCTTCGGTAACGTGGTGCTTGAGGCTATGGCTTCCGGGGTACCTTGCGTGGTTACCGATCAGGGTGGACCTAAGTTTATTATCGACCACGGAACTACAGGCTACGCCGCGGCCTCGGATGAAGAGTTTATCCGGCGCGTAACGGAGATCATGATCGATCCCGAACTCCGGACCCGCATGAGTGCCGCCGCGCGGACGTTAGCCTGCCGGTCGTCGTGGGATGCGGTATTTGATGATGTCTACGCGGGCTACGAATTCGCCTTGCAGGAAGCGGCGCAAGCCCCGTTTCCGCCGGTTCCGATTTGTTAGACTCACGGCGAGGTTTCCATGCGTCGACTCCTTGTATTCCTTGCCGCACTTACTGCTTTCGCCGCCGATAACTCCTGGACGAAGCTATCCGATCTGAAGAGTGGAACGGAACTTCGTGTATATCGCACGGGTAACAAACCGCCCGTCGTCGCGGCGTTTGCGGATGTAAACGAAGACAATCTGATAGTCATTGTGAAGAATACGGAGACGGCGATCCCGAAAGACGAGATCGATCATATAGACGCGCGCGGCAAAGCCGAAAAGCCCACGATGAGCACGGAGACACACGCATCCGACGACCCGCCGCAGGTTGGCGCGCCCAATATCCATCAACAAGAGGGCTTAACAAGCTCGAGCTCGTCCAGTGTTTCTTTCGGCGGCGGTAAAGGCGACTTCCGGACTGTTTACCGCCGTAACTTAGCCGCGTCGAAACCTGCCGCTCAGTAACTTAGCGCATCGCGAGCGCGAATCAGTCAACATGGGAGTGACCACGTCCCTCTCCATGGATCGAGCAAACTCCTACGACTCACGCGTACGCGACGAGACCACCCGCTACGCATCCTGCCTCGAAGTCCATCGCCTTCCTCCCATCTTTCATTACTGGTCCGACCGTTATGTGCGCCCGAAACTGCAAGCGGCGGGTTTCGAAAGCCCGGACGGCATGTTTCGCGATTCGCTCCGGCGGATCTGCTTAGCCCCGGGCGCTGCTAGCCGTACGTTCCTTAGCGTCGGAGCGGGGAATTGCGACCTGGAGATCGAGACGGCCGCCTCTCTACGCTCACACGGTTGCGGCGATTTCACGATCGAGTGCCTGGAGTTAAATGGCGCGATGCTGGAACGAGGGCAGCAAGCCGCCGCCGCAGTTGGCGTGGCCGAGCACCTCCAATTCACCCAAGCCGATTTCAATCAATGGACGGCGAACCGCTCTTACGACGCGGTCATGGCCAACCAGTCGCTGCACCATGTGCTGAACCTGGAAGGGCTGCTCGACCAGGTGGAGCACGCGCTCACGCCGGACGGCTTATTCCTCATTTCCGACATGATCGGCCGAAACGGTCATCAACGATGGCCGGAAGCGCTGGCGATTGTGGAACAGTTCTGGAGGCGCCTGCCGCCCTCGTATCGTTACAACCAGGCGCTGGACCGCTATGAGGAGATGTACCAGAACTGGGACTGCGCGCAGGAGTCGTTCGAAGGTATTCGCGCGCAGGACATCCTCTCGCTACTGCTCGACCGTTTTCACCCCCACGCGTTCATAGGATTCGCCAACGTGATCGACGTGTTCACGGATCGGGCTTTCGGGTTCCATTTCGACGCGGAAAGGGGGTGGGACCGCCGGTTCATCGACGAAGTGCATCAGCGCGACGAATTGGAGATCCGGACCGGCCGCCTGACTCCGACGCACATGGTTGCAATCTTCGGCAGGAATCCGGCGGCAAGCCCGCAATGGAATCCGGAGCCCCGGAAATGCGTGAGGCGGCCTGACGCGCAGGTTGACGTGAATCGGGATGTCAGTCCATACGAATGGCATTCGTGGCCGCATGCCGCTGAGGCGCAGCTCGAGATCGTTTGCGGGTATCTCGCTCGCAGCCGGGCCGCATGGGAGAAGGTGACCCGGCTAGAGTTCGACTTAATCGAGCGCACCGAGTGGGCGCGCCGCCTGGAAGCGCTGGCCGACGAGAGGGCGCAGTGCGTCGTTCGCCTGGATCAGGAACTGCGGACGCGTACCGAGTGGGCGGCGAAACTTGACCGCGATCTGGAAGAGCGCGCCGCTATCATACTTGCGCTCCAGCGGGAGCTCGAAGAACGAACGGAATGGGCGCGCAGCCTGGAGCGTGAGAGCGAGGCGCGGGGCGCGAGGGTGCGGCAGTTAGACCGGGAACTCGAAGAGCGGACCGCATGGGCGCGCCGGCTCGACGGTGAACTGGACCACGAGCGCGGCATCCGTCAAGCGCTTGAAGCTGAACTGCGCTCGCCGCGGCGGGTGGCGTCGCGCATCATTCGGTTCGTCCGCGATCGGATTCTTCGACGCCGGAGCCCGCGTTAACGGTCGAAAAACCCGCTTGCTGACGCGCGCGGCTCAGTAGGCTCTTAGTACGTTCTCGTCCGCGAATCGGATTGGCGCAGTAGTAAGTTACCGAGCCGCGACGGTCACAGAGCGGTTACTTCAAGGAGCTTCTATGGTTGCCCGGCGGCATGACTAAGTGCCGCTGTCGCCTGATCGATAACACCGGCTTCACGCGTCAACGCCGCGGCGGCGCGAGGAATCTGCGACTGGGCTAAGTCCCAGTCCTTGCGATCCATCGCTTCCAGAAC
>NZ_CAJCHS010000070.1 GCF_903970205.1 Nevskia soli
TGGGAGCGGAGGCCGTGCAGCCCATCGTTTCGGTGACGCCCGACGCAATTTGGGCGCAGGCATTATCCGACGCCGAGCGCAGAGCGGCCTCGCGATTGGCCGCGGATGCTTTGCGGCATGAGGTTCGCCCGTTGTACGCCATGCACACTTCGCAGTGAAAGCGCCGGTTTCCGAAGCTCGTATAGACGAGCGCGGCGACAATCACGATTGCGAACACAATGCCGACGACGACCGGTTTTTTCATCCGGATTCAAGCCTCTAACATCAAGCGAAGAAGTTGCCCATTTGCCGGAACTTGTCGTAGCGCTGCTTCACCAGCTGCGCAGGAGTGAACGAGGCAAGATCTTTCAACGATTGCTTGAGAGAAGCGCGTAAGGCAGCGGCGGAACCGTCGTAATCTTCATGGGCGCCGCCGGTTGGTTCCGGGATAATGCCGTCGATCAGACCAAGCTTGAGCAGATCCTCGGCCGTGAGGCGCAGCGCGGTGGCCGCGAGTTCCGCCTTGGTCGAATCGCGCCAGATGATGGCCGCGCAACTTTCCGGCGAGATCACGCTATAAACCGCGTTCTCGAACATATAAACCTTGTTCGCAACCCCGAGTGCGAGCGCGCCGCCGCTGCCGCCTTCGCCGATGCAAACCGCGATCACAGGCACTTGCAGCCGCGACATCTCCCGCAGATTGCGCGCGATCGCCTCAGCCTGACCGCGCTCCTCGGCATCGATGCCGGGATAGGCGCCCGGCGTGTCCATCAAAGTGATGACGGGTCGACGGAACTTGGCCGCGAGCTCCATCAGGCGAATGGCTTTGCGGTAGCCTTCAGGCTTCGGCATCCCGAAGTTGCGATGCAGCTTCTGTTTGGTGTCGCGGCCCTTCTGCTCGGCGACAATCATGACCGGTTCGCCTTCGAAAAAACCCATGCCGCCGATAATCGCGGCGTCGTCCCCGAAAAGGCGGTCGCCGTGGAGTTCCTGGAAGCCGGTTAGGAGACGTTCGATGTAATCCTGCGCGTGCGGGCGTTTGGGATGACGGGCTCTTTGGACGCGCTCCCAGGCCGGAGATATGGCCGCCGGCGAAGGCGTGGGAGTGCTCGAGCTATCGGATGACATGTCTCATCAGGATAGCTGAGGAAAGGAGCCCGATCCTGCTGGCGATAATGGTGATGATGCTGAGGAGGCGGAGGCGATGGCGCTGATTCTTGATCTTCCCGACGAAACGGAAGCTGCCCTCAGAGCCAAAGCTAGTGCGCAGGGCGCGTCTGCCCAGCAGTATGTCGCGCAAATCCTGGAGATCGATTTGGGTCAGGCGACGGTTTGCCAGCCGAGTGAACAAGATCATTACCTCTACGGATCTCCAAAGAGAAATCTTTGAGCATCGTTATCGCCGATAAGATATCGAATTCTAACTCCCCAAAACCTCCAAAGTATCCATCCCGCAAATCCTTTCCACCTCTGCCCGAAACGCCTTATCCGGACGAACCTTCGCCGGCACATCCAGCAATACGGTGAAGTCTCCCGCCGATTCCAGCCGCAGCCGAACCTGAGTCTCCCCCGGCTTCGCGGCAAACAACGTCGATAGCTCGGACGCGCGGTCCAGCCCATTGCGATTCAGCCGTACCTTCACCGAGATCAACGACGGCAGCGGCACCCGCGCGACTTCGAGCGGAACGATCTCCTGCACGGATACCTTTGGCGCCGATCCCTCTTCCGGCAGCGCCGTCCCGCGCACCAGCACCGCCTGATCTTCGGCCAACATCGGCGCCAGCCGCTCGTACTGCGTCGTGAACAGCAGCGCTTCAATCGCGCCTTCACGATCTTCAATCTGCATCGCGGCCCAGGGCTTGCCGTCGCGGTTGCGCTTGCGCTGAATCGCGGTGAGCACGCCGCAAAGCGCGACCTCCGCGCCTTTCGCCAGGCCCTCCAGATTCGCGGATGTATGTGAAGACAACTCGCAGATCTTGTCTTCGAACTGATCCAGCGGATGCCCGGTCACGTAGAAACCAAGCATCTCCTTTTCGCCTTGCAGCTTGTCGCGCGGCGTCCATTCGGGCGCTTTGGGGAGCGGTGGATCGGGATGCTCTTCCGCCGCGTCCACCATTCCGAACAAACCAGCCTGGCCGGATTCGCGATCGCGGAACGAACGCATCCCCGACTCCACGGCACTGTCGACCGCGAGGATGAGTTGCGAGCGCGTGCCCGCCATCGAATCCATCGCGCCCGCGCGAATCAAGCTTTCGATCACGCGCTTGTTCACGCTGCCGAGGTCGACCTTTTCGCAGAACTGATAGAGCGATCGGAAACTCCCGTGTTCCTCGCGAGCCTTGACGATCGCGTCTACGGCGGACTCGCCGACATTCTTCACCGCGCCTAAACCGAACCGGATCGCGTCGCCGTCCGGAGTGAAGTTGCAGAAGCTGGCGTTCACATCCGGCGGCAGCACGCGAATCTTCATATCGCGGCATTCATTGATGTACTTCACGACCTTCGCGACATTGCCCGTTTCGGAAGTGAGCAGCGCGGCCATGAAGTCGACGCGGTAATGCGCCTTGAGGTAACCCGTGGCGAAAGCCAGGAACGCGTACGCGGCCGAGTGCGATTTGTTGAAACCGTATCC
>NZ_CAJCHS010000071.1 GCF_903970205.1 Nevskia soli
GAGCGAAAGCGAGCGGTTTCCACGGCTACCATGTACATAAGATGCTCATTCGCGATGCGGTCGAATCCGACTTCGCAGCTATCACAGCAATCTATAACGACGTCCTGCTGAACACCACCGCGATCTACAGCGATCAGCCCGCTACTATCGACCAACGGATGGAAATATGGAAGAGCCGGTTGCAGCAAAACTACCCTACGCTCGTCGCCAGCAATGACGAATCGGTCCTCGGCTTCGCTTCGTTCGGTGACTTTCGATCCTGGCCGGGGTATCGCTTCACGGTCGAGCACACCGTACACGTAAGCGCGTCTTCCAGAGGGCAGGGAATTGGTTCGGCCCTGCTTCGCGCATTAATTCCGCGGGCCGCCGCACTCGGAAAGCACGTAATGGTCGGAGGAATCGATGCGGACAACGTCGCCTCACTCCGCTTTCACGAGCGCCTCGGGTTTGAGCGCGTGGCTCATTTCAAACAGGTCGGATTCAAGTTCAACCGCTTCCTCGACTTAGTGTTCGTTCAACTTATAATCAATCCCGCCGAAACAATAGTAAGTCGAGACCAAAAGTAAGTCGCATCGGACCTACCGGCTCCGCTCGCAACGGACGGTAAATCGAAGTAAGAACTTCGCGGACCGCCGCGGCATCGAGATCGGCAGCCGTAATCGCGCGACGGTGATCGGTCAGGGTAAATCCGTCCGTGAAAGCTTCTAGAGTCCGCGCCACGCGATCCCGGCCCACGCCCCGCAGTTCCACTAAGTCCTCAGGGGCCGGAACTGCGACCATCAGCCGCCCCCCGCTTGCCAGCACACGCCGTAACTCGGCCGCATTCATCCGTGCCGTCACCGACAGCGCCAAAGAGAACGTGCCGTCCGCGTAGGGCACGAACCGGTCGGCGTTCCCCACAATCCATTCGCAGCCGGGATACCTTCGCGCCGCCGCATCTACCGCCGGAATCGAGATATCGATCCCATGCCCGGCGAACCCATGTTCAGCGGCAAGCCGGCCCAGAAAGAATCCCTCGCCGCATCCTTCATCGAGGACCACATCGCTCGCTGCCGGGGCGGCCAACGCGGAGATCGCCTCGAGCAACGGCTCCGTCACGCCGCTATCGTGCAGTCGGCGGCGGGCGGCAACTGCCTCCGCCGAATCGCCCGGCCGCCTGGAGCGTCGGTCCTGCGGTTGGAGCAGATTGATGTAGCCGCTCTTCGCGATATCGAACGAATGTCCGCGCGGGCAGACCACGCGACGATCCTCGCGCGTCAAGTGTAAGTGGCAGCCGCGCACCGGGCAGAGAAGCATTGGCTATTCTAGCTGGTTGATTCTAACGGGCGCCTGCCAACCGGCGATCCCGCTAAACTGAAATTGCGCCCCCGCGAACAGATGCCTGAAGTAACGCCTGGAACCTCACCGGGAATGCTGGAGAAAATCGGCCGCTACCAGATCACGCGCGAGCTGGGGCGCGGCGCGATGGGCGTTGTCTATCACGCAATCGACCCCGTGATCGGCCGGCCCGTCGCCATCAAGACCCTGCGTCTGCGCGATGTAGACGACGCCGATCATCGCCGCCGCCTGCGTGAACGCTTGTTCCGCGAGGCCCGATCCGCCGGCGCGCTGTCGCATCCCGGCATCGTCACGATCTACGACATGGATGAGGTGGATGGCCTGGCTTATATCGCCATGGAATTCGTCGACGGCGAAACGCTCGACGAGATTCTTTCGCGCCCGAAGCTCATCTCGAAAGACCGCCTCACCGAGGTGTTACGGCAGGCTGCCGCCGCGCTCGACTACGCGCATCGCAAAGGAGTGATCCATCGCGATGTCAAACCCGCCAACATCATGATCGACGCGGCGGGCGCGGTCAAGATCACGGACTTCGGCATCGCCAAGATAACTCAGCTCGAAGGCCAGACACTTACCGGAGTTCTGGTGGGCACGCCTAACTATATGTCGCCCGAACAAGTGCAAGGGCACGACATTGACGGCCGGTCCGATCAGTTTTCGCTGGCTGTGATTGCTTATGAGATGTTGACCGGCGAGCGCCCGTTCGCAGGGGAACAAATCTCCACCGTCGTTTACAAGATTGTTAGCGAGCAACCGGCGCCCGTCCAGAACATCAACACCTCTTTGAACGAAGGCGTGGACCGCGCTCTCCGCAAGGCGCTGCATAAGAAACCAGACCGCCGCTACTCTACGTGCACGGCTTTCACTACAGGTCTGGATGCAACTCTGGCCGCGGCTGGAAACTGGCGAGTGTTGGCGCGCAAAGCGCATCAGGCGATGCCGACCGCGGCGGCCGGCGCCGTCACGCGCACGTTCCGGCCGGTTCAGAAAGCAGCGCTTTCGAAGCCCGCTGCCGCAGTCCCAAATCCGGTCCCAATCGTCGAGAAAATCCCGGAGAAACGCCAGAAGAAGCGGCGCAGAACGGTGGGCGATTGGCTCGTTCTATTTGCCGGCGGCGCGGTGATTCTGTGCGGCATTCTTGCGCTGTTGGTTTGGCAAACCGACATTCTCGATGTTCCCTGGATCCACGACTTAGTCGAGCCCGGATCCAGCGGGGACCAGACGTCGCAAGAGGCGCCCCCAGCCGGTACGGCGCCGCAAACCGCGCCGGATCGCCGCAGCCCCATGCCCGCGCCGCCGTCTCTCGAAGCGCAATCGAAGCCGGCGCCCGCACCGACTCAAGCGACTCCCAGTCAGGACAGCACGCCCGCTGAGAGTACTTCGCAGCCGGTCTCGACTCCTCCTGTGCAGCGCGCGTCGCGCACGGACGAACCGGTCACCAACCAATCGATAGAAGTGCTCACCGATCCGGCCGGCGCCACCGCGACTCTCGATGGCTCCAGCGAACTGACTTGTCGCACGCCGTGTAAGTTGCCGGCCTCTAGCGGGGTTCATACGGTCATGATCACGCTCCCGGGTTATCAGCCGGAGAGTAGGGAAGTGCGGGTGAGCCATGAAGATACGGAGATGCCGTTAGTCTCGATGCGCGCTGCCAACGGCGTACTTATGCTAACGAGCGATCCGAGCGGACTTAGCGTGATCGTCGACGGGCGTTCTACCGGCTATCAGACGCCGGTTCGTATGACGCTGCCCGCCGGTCCGCACTATGTCACGGTTGACAGAAGCGGAACTCAGGCATCGGGAGCGATTCAGATTCGTAACGGCGATCTTACGGCGTTGAAGTTAATCGTCCGATGATCCTCCGGCAGGGTAACTCCCTCGAGCAATCTGCCGTCCGGTATAGGCAGCCCGGTTCTCACCTCAAGCGGTAAAACTCCGGCCCACACCGGCAACCCATAGTCATCTTCATCATCCGACGGCGGTCCGGTTCTTACTTTTGCCGAAGCTTCTTCGATCAGGAATTCGAGCACCGCGGTGGCCTTCAATTCCTTCTCGCTTGGTTGGCGGACTTCTTCCCATCGGCCCGGGATGACATGCTCCGAGATAGCACGTAGCGATCGAACCTTTTGTTCCGGATCTTCAATCTTCCGTGCCGTTCCGAAGGCAACGACGGACCGGTAGTTCATTGAGTGGTTAAACGCAGACCGCGCTAAGACCAGCCCATCTAGAATCGT
>NZ_CAJCHS010000072.1 GCF_903970205.1 Nevskia soli
GAAGCGAAGTAATAGCGAGCCGTCACGCCAAGACGAAGGCGCCCCGACTTGGTCACCGTATAGTCGCCGGACGCGACCACCTGACCGCCCCATCCGGAGAATCCAACGGCGCCTCCGGCCTGATTTCCGATGGCATGATCCAAGTAGGCTCCGCCTCCGCCAACGGTAAGGCGGAAGCGGCTGGTCCGCGGTTCCCAGACGTACCGCGCGCCGAATGGGATCAGGAACAACTGATCGTCCGCATTTCTTGAGTATTCGCAGCACACGCTGGAGCCGATCGGGTGCACGATTTGTTCGAACCCGACGTCCAACATCAACCAGCGTTGAGGGCGAAACCCGTAGTCGACGCTGTATCCGGGCGCGTCGTTTAGGAAGGGATAGGAGACGCCACTGTTCGGACCCGCCTTCACCTCATATACGAACGCTCCGGAAAGGCTTTGATGGAAGTACTCGGAGTCCGCGGTCTGGGCGCCGGCTTTCGCGGCGGTGAACCCCAACATCGCAAAAAGCGAAACAAGAATGCCTTTATAAGCGGTCAAAATAGAAACCTCGCCGGAAATAGCGGCAGGAGCGAGGCCAACCCGGATGTTCAGCAGTTTCAACGATATAGGATCAGTAGCAATTCGCATTATGAGGCGGAAGGCCTCACAACATGGGTCAGACACGAGGAGGCACGGTGATCACGATGCCCCGTCCGCCATTTTTTCCGGAGCCCCGGTAGCTATGCGGTTCCGATGAATCGAAGTAGACGCTATCGCCTTCATGTAATGCGTGATCGTGATCCTGATAGCGGATCGTTAGTTGACCTTCCAGAATGTAAATGAACTCCGAACCTTCATGAAAGTGTTCGCGAGACTCTTCGGTGGCGCGTTTTGGAAATTCCGCCAGGTAAGCCTGCAATCCCTTGGCCTGGGACGCGTAAGAGAGGCACTCGAAGAAGTACGCCGGCTTGGGCACATCGGGCCGTTCGGGAAAGCGCATCCGATCTCCCCCGCGGACCACGGTGAACATCTTTTGCCTGCGCCGGTCGTCGAAGAAATGATCGAGCCCGACATCGAATACCACGGCAATCCGCGCCAGCGTCGGTAGGGTGGGGACCATCTTGCCGGTTTCCAGTTGCGACAGCATCGATGCTGAGAGGCCGGTGTGTTTCCCAAGATCCACCAGCGCGATCTTCTTACGAAGCCGCAACTGCCGGAGTTTGCGCGCGAGATCGTATGAGGATAGTAGCCGTTGTATGGTTTCTTCCGCCCGCTCCATGCTGACTGAAGGAATGTTAGCATCACTCAAATCCGGCGCGCCGGATTCACCAACACTCAAATTATTTTTAGCAGGGCTGCACGCGGAAGGATTTTCAGCGCTATCCTCAAAGTTCACATCTTAAGGACGGTGTGGACATGGCAGCGATGCAAAAGTATTTTGGCGATCCACTCGATGAAAGCGAGCTTGTGCAGGCTGCGCAGGCAGGGGACGAGTCGGCTTTCGCGGAACTCACCCGGCGGCACTACTCCTCTTCTTTTAAGCTTGCCGTTTCCATTCTGCGCGACCATCACGAAGCCGAAGACGAAGTGCAGAATGCCTACTGGAAGGCGTTCCAGCACATCCGGCAGTTTCAGCAGGACGCGAAATTCTCCACCTGGATGACCCGCATCGTGGTCAACCAGTGTCTGATGCGGCTCCGGCAGACACGCCGGACGAAGTTTCTGTTCCTGGATGACGTCCTGATCGGAGAAGAACGCGGAACGATGGAACTGGTGGATCGCGGTGAAACGCCGGAAGCCACGCTGGGTTCGAAGGAACTGGACGCGTTGTTGCGGACCGAAATCAAGCGGATCCCGCCGCTGCTGCGTAACGTTTTCGTCCTGCGCGATGTCGACCAACTGCCGATGACGGAAGTCGCCGGGCGCCTGGGGATCTCGGTGGCCGCCGCGAAGAGCCGTTTGTTGCGGGCGCGCATCGAGCTGAAAAGCCGTTTGAAGAAACATTGCGGCCGCCTGGGTCCACGCACCCTGATGGCATGAACCGGAGCGGCCGCTTTCTGTTACGATGAGCAGAGCAATGGCGCTATCGTCTAACGGTTAGGACGGAGCCCTCTCAAGGCTTAAATAGGGGTTCGATTCCCCTTAGCGCTACCATTCCTTCTAATTCACGGCGTTCGCGTAAGTTGGGCTTTTGCCGAGCACGGCGCCCGCCGCGTTTAAGAACACCCAGCGGAAGTAAAGAACGTGCTGCGGCAGCGAGGGAATCATCACGCCGCAGCCCGCAGTACACGGAACCGGCTTCAGTTTGGAAGCCTCGGTTGTTTCGAAGAAGAATGGCGTGCTCAAATTGACGGGCGACCCCGCGGGGTTCGCGGAGACGCAGACTTCAGCGCGGCTGGTGCAGTATAGATTTCCCGGCGCTCCGTCCTCCCCGTATCCAAATTCCACATACGCAGTCGCGCTTCCGGCTATGGTCTTCGACGTAGTGAGCGTTAGCGCTTCAAACTGCTGCCGGTTGATCGAATCGGGAGTCCCTTCCGGCACTTTGGCCGTTAGGATCATGTCGCCCACATCCTGCGCGTAGTCGTCCTTAAAGTAGAGCCAGTTCGAATCGGCAATGGCGTGCGGATGCCAGAACGCTACCGTGATGCGCGCCCGGGAAAGACCCTTGGTCAACATACGTTCGCTCTCTCCTGTCGCATCGGTTACGGACTTGTTCATCTGCGTTATGGAGTTGTAGATCGTTCCGTTGTCCCCGATGCAAAGGTCGAATTCGTCAGCCATATTCGACGCCTGCGAAGGATAGTTGCAGAACGGATACTCCACGTACGGCGCGTTGATGTAGACGTCGCCCACGCTCGAACCGGCGATGCACTCACCCGCGACGTTGACTACGCAATATTTGTACTGATCGGCCGTTGTTCCAGTGATGCCGCCGCCTTGTGTCGGACTACTCACATCGAGCAGCGTCTTGTACCCGCTGAACGCAAACGTCGCATTTAACTTGCGATGGAGCTGCGGAACCTGCGCGGCCGTGAACTTCCAGAGAGTCCCGTTTACCAAAGTAGCCGGGCTGGATCCGTTGCCGTTAGCGGAGCCGGACAGCGGCCCGGCGTTAAACGGACGCCCGTCGTAGAAGAAGTTTGCGTTCTGTGCCGATGGCGTCCAACCGGGGCCGGCCGCATGCGACTGCGTCCAGTTGCCGAAAGAAGCGGGAACGACTCCGTTGAACGCCGGGTCAGTCGTCTGCACGGTTTGCGGACCCTCCGCAACGAGCTGCGGTATCGAAGAGAAGAGCCGGTTCTGGTAGCAGATCGCGGGCGGCGCCCCACAGGCTGAATCCAAGGTGTAACTGTTTACCATCGACCCGTTTTGAATGAAGAAATGCGATTGCAATCCGTTAGGGTCGTCCGTGACGGTTTTCCGGGTCGTATCGAGCCCATGGGGATCAGCAGCGTAGTTCCAATACCACTCGCCGCCCTCCGTAGTGCTCCAGGGCTGAGAGTTCGAATTACATTGCGTTACCAGTTGCGGGTTCGGGCCGCTGGAACTCATGACCTGGTTGTAAGCGCGCTGGAAGGTCCACTCCGTGTTATTCGCGCCACCGATGGCGATCAGCCGCATAACCTCGCTTCCACCATTGTTGAGCAGAAAAAAGTCGCCGACGGCAACATCGCCGATGGCGCCCGGCGCGGAGCTTTCGATCTCGCCCCCGCAATTCTGCGGAGACGAATTGCAAGGGTATGGGTTATAAGGCTGGCCGTCAACCTGAACGGTCGTACACTCGATTCCAATGACACCTAGGGAATTGACCGGGCACAGGGAAGGACCACCCGGGCTGTTCGGCGTGGTATTAAAGGCGGTGCCGTCATCGACGGTTGAAAGGTAGGGGCCCATTCCGACTTCACCGCTGCCCAGCGCCCCCCATCCATACCCGCCCAGAGCCGACCATCCGGTGACATTCATTGGATCGTTGGATTTGAGCCCGCACCAGCGCGCGGCCGGCGTCGTCCACGATTTCACGGCCGCGACTACGCAGCCGGGTTGTCCGCCGCCCACGCATCCGGCGTTATTCGGCTGGCCGTTGGTCGTCGCGTGCGGGTCAAACAGAACGGTCCACGCGATGCTTCCGTAATCGCCGCGCCACACGCGAATCACGAGCAGCCCGTTTTCAACGTGCGACAGGTACGGATTGCTGAAAGCTAAAGGATCGTAAGTGGGGTCGAAAGCGGCCGCCAGATTCGCGATCGGGGTCGTGCCGGTCAGCGGAGTGATAAGAATGCAAGGTTCATTCGTCGGCGACGTCGATGCATTGCAAGTTGGAAGGTTGACCTGCTCCTGCAGAAAGCCTGGAAATAGGGTATTCATCGGGTCGGAATGGTTGCCGAAATACTGCATTTCCTGCGGGTAAGGACCCCCGCAGTACCACGTATCCGGATTGATCGAGTCGAAGATGATGGAATCGAAGACCCCGCAGCTGCCGGTATAGACACTGGAAAAGCTACCCTGATTCAAAGCTAGTAAATGTGTTTCCGCAGTCGTCCCATCAATCCAGAAGACCTGCCCGTTCTCCAGCATGGAGCAGTTATAGCCTTCGTTTCCCGTGGGCCCCACTACGGTGCTAATACTGCATAAGTCGTATTCGCCGGTGAAGTCAAAAACCGGAAATACGCCATTGTCGTAGTTAGCGCTTACATACTGGATCGAGATCGTATCGGGACTCGTGGTCTGCTTGCGCACGATCACGCCGAAGTTCATCCCGGTGTAAGCGACCGGCTGACCGTTGGTCGATGGGCAAGTTCCAGTTATTTGGAGGTTCTCGGTAGTATTGACCTGTTGAATTGGATAGTTGACGCTGTTGATCGTGATCACCGATCCCGCAGTCCAGAAGGTTGCAAAGTAATCACCCCCGGCCCACGTAACGGTTGAACTACCCGTACAGTTCACGCTGCCCTGGCGAATTGCGATCTCGGTTCCGTTGAAGGGACGCTGTCCCGGCTTCTGCCAAAGATCGATCGCCGTACCCGAAGTTCCGAATGTGTAGTTGGTTAACGTCGGCGTCAACGGCTGAGAGAAGATTTGGCCATTCGGGTTGCAGTTCACGCCGTCGATCGTAAGGCAAACCTGGATGTTGCAGTCCGCCGTCGCATTTGTGGCGCATCCCGTGTTCGAGGTCGCCGCGTCCAGCGTCACCTGAAACCAATTGAGAAATGCATTATTGTTCCCGTGCGTCCCGCTGAAGTTATTTATGTATCCATAAAAGCTGACGTTGTTCTGGGGCATGAGCAGCAAGGGTGAAACGTTATCGCCCGTGATGGTCGCCGACGCATTTCCGTCGGCGTTGCTGAGGGCTGCGGACGCGTTAGCCCAGTTTGTGGTCCGAACGTTGTCGAAGGCCGCGCTTGTGGTGGGTAGGTTGCGATCTTCCGGCAGCGACATACGGCCCAGCAGAACACCGGTCTGGGGATCGACAATCTTCTGTGTCCGGTCGCTCAGGCTGAGTGTGGGCCAGGCGTACTCGCCGGGGTTGGTGGGATCGACGGGCAAAGGGTCCGCATAGGTATCTCCGAAGGCTACCGTGGCAGTCGTAAACTGGCCGGACGCGCTAACTCCGTCGGCGGTGCAGGAAACCGTGTAGTAATACGTGGTTTCTTCCTGAAGGGCGCGCGAATAATAGTTCTGATCCGCGCCGCGCTGCGCTACTCTTTGACCTACAACGAATACGCGGTGCGGGTTGCCGCCGAGGCTCACACGGTTGTCCATATTGGATCCCGGAAACTTCGTCGGATCCACATCGTAGGCCAAAGGTGACATCGTTGGGCTGGAGCTAACCTGAACGGTGCAGGGATTAGTATCCGGCACGTTATAGGTCAACACGGCCTGGGTGTTTGTCACACCGTGAAGCGAGACGCTAAGAACGAAGTTACTCTTAGCAGGCAGAAGCGTGGCTGCAAATAGAACAAATGCGCTAATTGTTAGGTTTTTAATGAACACCGACTACGATGTGTAGAGGTATTTCTATTCCTCTCGCAGGATTTATGGTGTATATTCTTTGATTGATTTGGTCGGGAGTAGTAAGTATTTAGCCCGCGGACTAACGCGGATAAACCCCGATAAGGAAGGGCTAAAGCTCCGTCTCCATGTGCGTTCTGAAACACCCTCTTGCCGACCACTCAATCCGCACTACTTCATATGCTTTTTACCGCGCGAGAGCGGAATGCTTCTCATGCACACCGCTCCGTCGCCGTCGCGGCTCAGAATGCGGTATTGCAGCGGGCGCCTGCTTCAGCGTTGGTTTCTACTTACTAGGCTTTGTTGGCAGAACCACACGCGATTCTCCGCTGCGCCGTGTCAGCTTTTGCCGATCGGCGAATTCGAGGATCGGCACGGCATACTTGCGCGAGACTCCCGTCCACTCTTTGAATTCCGAGACGGTGAATGTAGATCCGGACTTCGTACTGAAGATTTCCCGGAGCTTTGTCAGCATGGAAGAATGCAACAGTAAATCATCGTTGATACGTATCAACACGCCCGATCGCAGCAGCGTCTGCAGAATGGCTTTGGCGCGCTCCGGGTTGAGACCTGTCGATGCTAAAGATTCGGTGACGCTCGGAACGGCGAATCCGGCATTCTCGAAGATGCCGCTCAACTTTCGGCAGGCCGCGTCTTCTTCCGCGCTGATCGATTGCACGTGGGATCGCATTCGAACCAGATCCGCTTGAACAACGAGCTCAGGGGTTGCCGCAATTACAGCATCGATAACAAAGACCGGGGCAGAGCGGAATAGATTGCGCAATTCCCGTGTGGGTACGCCCGACGCCATGGGAGTCGAACGGTGAAATTCGGCAACAGACTCGATGAGATGCTGTGAAACCTGCCGCACACGCGCGCGGTCGATCAGCCATCCCTGCTGCTTCAGCACGACCGCTTCGCACTGAACCGCCAGACGCACGGTTTCGTCGAGAGAGAGCCCAAGCCGCGCGGCAAGGTCCGTTGGGTCAACGCCCCACTCGGCTTCGTCGATCAGGAGCTCAACCATCGCCAGCGTATCGTTGCCGGCCAGAACGCCCAGGCGGTGCTTGTTTGCGCGTTTGGTAGGACGGGAATCGAGGATAACTCCACCACCGACCGTAACAACCGGAGAAAATCGTCGAGCTATGAAACGATCACCAAACGCGGCCACAATAGATTCCTTCAATAAGATTCGCGATAGAAAGGTGTTCGAACCGCGCGAACATTCTCCCAGCATTCTTACTTCCCCGACCGTATTTGAAGTACCTGTATGAAAATGGACAGGCATACGATTCTTGACTTTAGGCGCAGAAGGTAACCACTCAAGAACGCAGTCGACCGACTTAGTCGTGGCGAACCGTCCTCGTTCTACAATCGCCATACCGCGAACAATCGACTTAGCCTCTATGTCGGGCACATTCAGAGCTGTGCGCATACCCGCAACGGCGTGATCGGCGGGCGTGCCATAAGCTTCAATCCCCCTTACGCGGACCGCGCGGTTACCCGGAAGGAGCACCAGTTCCTGATCGCGCCGGATCGTACCGGAGAGAAGCGTTCCGGTAATTACTGTTCCGAACCCGCGCATACTGAACGCCCGGTCAATCGGAAGGCGCGCGGGTCCCGTCGGATCCTTAGCCGGTACCTGTTGCGATACCGCGGTAAGAGCAGCGCGCAACTCCTCCAAGCCCGCACCGGTGCGCGAGCTCACCGGTAAGACAGGCGCACTATCGAGAAACGACCCGGCCACAAGCTCGTGAACCTCCAGTCGCGTTAGTTCCAGAAGGTCCGTATCAACGGCGTCGATCTTAGTCAGAGCTATGACGCCGGAGCGGATACCTAGTAAACGGCAGATATCGAAATGCTCTCGCGTCTGCGGCTTGACCGATTCGTCCGCCGCGACGACGAAGAGAACCAGGTCAATTCCGGCCGCGCCGGCCAGCATGTTCTTGACGAAGCGCTCATGGCCCGGGACGTCGACAAACCCCAGGCGAATTTCCGGTGTGAGTTGCAGGTGAGCGAAGCCGAGATCGATCGTGATACCGCGCCGTTTCTCTTCCTCAAGCCGGTCGGTGTCGATGCCGGTCAGCGCTCGAATCAGCGACGTCTTGCCATGGTCGATATGTCCGGCCGTGCCGACGATGATGTTCTTCATGGACAAATTAGTATTTTCCCCCTGATAAAATCAGGGCGAGCTTGTATGCCTTTCGAACCTCGCGAAACCGATGTTGCCCGCCGCACCTTTCTGAAGTCCGGCGCCTTAGCGGCCCTTGCCGCGCCGGCAGTTCTGAGCGCCCAATCAAGCCCCAATGAACGGCTGCGCGTCGGCTGGATCGCGACTGGGAGCCGCGGTCAGCACGTGATGAAACAGATGTACCTGGAGAGCAAGGACGTGGTGACCGTAACCGCCGTCTGCGATACCTACCAGGGCAACCTGAACCTGGGTAAAGATATTGTCCAAACTAACGAACCAAGCCACGCGCCGAAGACGTATGTGGCTTATCGCGATCTGCTGGCCGATCCGAACGTCGATGTCGTTTTCATCTGCAGCCCGGAACACCTGCATTTTCCCATGGCGATGGAAGCGATCAAGGCCGGAAAGCATATCTACCTGGAGAAGCCGATCGCGCACACCATCGAAGAAGGACAGCAGATTGTGGATGCTTCCGAGAAGTCCGGGAAGGTACTTCAGGTCGGAACACAGAACCGCTCCAATAAGTTGTACATTCGGGCCAAGCAGATGGTGGAGAACAATGACATCGGGGAAGTCCACTATGTGCGCGCATTTTGGTATCGCAACTTCGACCCCAAAGCGGACCCGGCCAAGACAACCCCGGCGGCCTGGCGCTATGTGATTCCTCCCGACGCGAATCCCGAGAATACCGATTGGCTGCGCTTTCTGGAAGGGGCCGACCATAAGAACGTCGCGTTCAGCAAGGAGCGCTACTTCCAGTGGCGGAATTACTGGGATTACTCGGGCGGCATCTCGACCGACCTTCTGGTACACCAGACGGATATTAGTAACTTCGTCTGCAACCGGACACTGCCCTTCTCCTGCATGGCGTCGGGCGGAATCTATCAGTGGGGGCCGGCCTTTGACGACGACCGGGACGTTCCCGATACCTTCAGCGCGATTTACGAATACCCGAATCGTTTTCATCTGAATTACTCCTGTTACTTCGCCAACGATCAATACGGGTACGGAGAGCAGTTCCTGGGTCATGATGGAACGATTGAAGTCATGGACCGGCAGAACCTGCACTTCTACCCGCAGCCGAGATTCATCAAGGGGCACGCTCCATTCAGTAGCAAGCCCGAACTGCACCTGAATAACATCAAAGACTTCCAACAGGAAGATGCGACAGCGGATCACGTGCATAACTTCCTGATGGCCGTGCTAGGGCGCGAAAAGAACATCGCGCCGGCGCGCGCGGGCCAGATCGCGGCCATCCCCGGTCATCTGGCTACGTTGAGTTATAAGAACGGCCACAAAGTGTACTGGGACGACAAGATGAACAAGGTGCATTACTCGTAAGTCTTGGCCGGACTTTCGGATTTCGATTACGCGCTTCCCGAAGAACGGATTGCCCAAGCGCCGCCGGAACAGCGGGATGCGGCGCGGATGCTGGTGGTCGACCGCGCGTCCGGGGCCTGGCAGGACCGGCTGTTCCGGAATCTCCCGGAGTTTGTTGGCCCCGGTGATTGCGTGGTGCTCAATAATTCGCGCGTGATCCCGTCGCGACTCTTCGGGAAGACTGTATCCGGCGCTCGCGTCCAGTTCCTGTTGCTGAAAGCGATCGGTCCGCTCCGGTGGACGGCGTTGGGGCGTCCGGGGAGACGGCTGCTGCCTCGCGACGTTGTTACTTTCGACGCGGGTGTCTCGGCCGAGATTATCGAAACACTGGAGCGGGGCGAGCGCGTCCTCCAGTTTCGCGGGGTTTCCGACAACGCGGCCCTGGGCCGATTTTTGGATGAGCACGGACATGTTCCACTACCTCCCTATATTCACCGGCCTGACGATTCAGCGGATCGCGCGCGTTACCAGACCGTCTTCGCTCGCCCGGAAGGTTCGGTTGCCGCGCCGACGGCGGGACTGCACTTTACTTCAGCAATGCTCGAACGCATTCAGGAGCGCGGGGCGGAGATTGCTGAGGTTACTCTGCATGTTGGCTTAGGGACGTTTCAACCTATCGAGCGCGAAGATTTCGAGAATCATCAGCTGCATACCGAGCATTTCGAGATTGGGCCGGACGCCTGGAGTCAGATCGAGCGAGCCGGGCGGGTGCTGGCGGTTGGGACTACAGCGGTCCGTACGATAGAGTCGGCGGCGCGACAAAATACTCTAAGCGGTGAGACTCAGTTGTTTCTCTATCCCGGCGCTAGCTTTCTACGGACCGGGGCGATGCTGACTAACTTCCACTTACCTAAGTCGAGCTTACTGCTCTTAGTTTGTGCCTTCGGGGGGACGGATTTGATCCTGCGCGCTTATCGTCACGCCGTGGAGGCGCGGTATCGTTTTTTCTCCTATGGCGACTGTATGTTGATTTTGTGATCGGCGCTAAGTAGCCTGAGGTAGTAACCGCCCGTGACCGTCGCGGCTTCCTTGAAAATGCCCCCCCAACATTCACCGTTACACCCGGCTAGGGTCGACGCGGCTGCCAGCGGAGGACCCTCCCTTTCGGTCGGGCTCAGAGTGGGCTGTACGGCTCCCTCGACCCGGCTAGAGCCCGTGGTGGAAGTCTTCGAACACCGCTTGCTTACGCGCGCGGCTCAGTAAATCCCTTTTCATCCTTGGTTGTGAACCGAAGGGTCATGCCGAACTCGGTAACTTAATTGCCAGGATGGCGTCTACGGGCTGGAGTAAGGGACTCGTTAGCGCAAAGCCATTGCGCTCGAGCAGCACACGATACTCTTCGCGGCTGCGTTCGCGGCCTTCCGTGCAGACCAGCATGTTTAGGGATTGCATGTGGACATGGGCGGGGCCGGAGTGGTCGTCATCGAGGAGCTTCTCGGCGATCAGCACTCCGCCGCCGGGCGGGAGCGTCGCGTGTAGTTTCTGAAGCAGCATA
>NZ_CAJCHS010000073.1 GCF_903970205.1 Nevskia soli
GTCGAGAACAGCTTGGTGTTCGACGCCGGAACGAACGCGCGATCGGCATTAACAGCGAACAGGCGATGGCCCGTGCCGTCTTCCACCAGCATGCCGACGAACCCAGTCTTCGCAATCGGCGACTGCGCGAGAATACGCGCACAACGCTGCGAAATGGGCGCCGCCGCATTCGCCGGATGCAATGCGGCAGCCACAAACAGCGCGGTCGCGAGCTTCATTCACCGGTCATCTTCGCATGCAGCCAGATAAGGCCGAGGAGCAGCATCACCATGCAGGTCCCGAACGCTGGCAGCGTGGTCACGGCCCATACTCCGGTGCGCGCGGCCAACTCACCCAGCAGCCAGGGCGCGAGCAAGCCGCCCGCTAGTCCGGCCGAGAAGATGCCGTTGAAGAAACCGGGGTGGTAATCCGGGAACCGGCGTCCGATCCAGGCGGCCAGGATCGGGTAGACGGGCGCAAATCCGATGCCGAGCAGCAGGATGCAAATGACGGCTCCGAAGCGGTTGTCCGTGATCGAAAGCACCGCGCACGCGAACACCGAAAGCGATCCGCTCACAGCCAGCACACGCCAGTGATTGGCGCGCGGGATCAGGAAGTAAGCGGCGATCCGTCCGAGCACGATCGCTGCGAAATAGACCGCGAGCAGCCACAGCGCCGTAGCCGGGTTCATCGAAAACCGGTGAATCAGGAATAGCGGCAGCCAGCCCGCGATCGACCATTCGTTCGCAAACTGGAAGAACAGGAGCATGGCGAAGAGTAGCGCGAGTACGCTGCGGAACTGCCTGCGGATCGGCGCTCCGTGGCCGATCTCAAAATTTGGAAACGTTTGGCGGGCGGCCAAAATGGTGAAGACCACGGGAATGGCGGCCATCACGAAGAGCAGCCGTTCGACCGGCCACGCGAAGAAGGTGAACGCCGCGAGCAGCGCCGTGGTGATGGAACCGGCTCCGAAGAAGATTCCGGCCGAGTTGATCGTCAGCGCGGGGTTTCGCTCCCAACTGGCGAGAAGCGCTCGAAACAGGCCGGCATGCAAAAAGCCGGCTGCGACCCCCAGACCGGCGAGCGCCCCTTTTCCCGCGACCGAGCCCAAGCCCGACTCCGCGAGCGCGCATAACGCAGCAGCGCCGGCGATCCCGGCCAGCAGCAGCAGCGTTCGCGTGCTTAGCCGTGCCGCGATCCGTTGCATAAGAACGCCGCTCGCAATCAGTCCAAACACGAGAGGAAGAAAGTAGCGGCCGGCGGACGCGTAGTCGCTGGAAACGTCGAATCCCCAGGCGGGTAACAGCGCGCCGGGCAGGGAACAGAACAGCCCGGAAATCAGAAATCCGGCCCGCGCAATCCAGTCTGCCGCGTTGCGATTCAACCGGAAATCCCCTGTGCATCATACCTTGTGGGACGCTTGCGTCGGTAATACCATGTGTAGCGGTCTGCGTTTATGCCGTTCAACAAAATGCGGTTCGTACGGGAATCCCGGTTCTGGATATTGACAAATTTCGTGGAGTGGCGTTATCGTGAAGGCATCACTGAAGAAGGAGGTGGTCCAAACAACATATGATAGATAGTTGTAAGCCGCGCGAGGTGGCCGACTGCTAATCCGCTGTTCTGGCGAACGTGCTTCCGGAGTCAGTGATTTGTTGTTGGATCCCGGTCCCGTTCGATAAGATCAGCCGCTTCGCACGGTTGCAAGAAGCACTTCCTGCCTCCAGAGTTTTTGTAGGCTACCGATCCCCGGCAGCTCGTGAGAGTGCGCCGGGGATTTGTGTGTGCGCAATGGCGTTTCTGCATTATGCTACCCTTGAATCTTCCCCCTCTGAAAGGTCATCTGTAATCGCATGAAGGTTGGTATCCACCCCGCTTACAACGAAGTGAACGTGACTTGCGCGTGCGGGCACAAGTTTGTAACGCGTTCCACTCATAAGGGCGACATCCGCGTGGAAATCTGCTCGTCCTGCCACCCGTTCTTCACGGGCAAGCAGAAGCTGATCGATACCGCGGGCCGTGTCGACAAGTTCGAGCGCAAATACGCGAAGCAGCGCGCCGAGAAGAAAGCCAGTCTCGCGTAAAATCTTCGCCAGTTCGGCGTTCTCGACGGCCCTCGACCTCTGGTCCGGGGCCGTTTCGTATTCCCAGGAGCTTTTATGCGACGGATTGACATCCCATTTCTCCTTTGGTTTTTTTCTATAACAGGGGCGAGTACTTCGTCCGCGCAAACTCTCACTACCCTCTTCAGCTTCAACGGCACGGACGGCGAAGGCCCCATGACCGCCCTACTTCAAAGTGGTAGCGGTTATTTTTGGGGAACAACGACCGGCGGGATGGATGGCGGCCCGTTCGGAGGCGGCACGGTTTACGTATTGGGACCAGACAGCACCGTGAAGACCATATACGAGTTCTGCAAGGACGGCGGTAATTGCACGGACGGCGCTTATCCAACAGCGGCACTGGTCGAGTCCTACGAAGGCGACATATACGGCACAACCGTATACGGTGGCTCCTCCGGCTGTGACTGCGGAACGGTCTTTAAGATCAGCCCGAGCGGCGCCTTCACGACGCTCCACAGTTTCGGCTCGCAGGCGGGCGACGGCGAATATCCTCTAGCGTCGCTGGTCTTGCTGCCCAGCGGCGAACTCTATGGGACAACGAGCGGTAGCGGTGTTAACGGCAGCTTCGGCACGGTATTCAGGATTACTCCGAACGGCGCCCTAACTACGATTCATGCGTTCACCGGCGCGGACGGCTCAGGTCCGACTTACGGATCGCTGGTTCGCGGCGCGGATGGAAACCTTTACGGATTGACCACATTTGGCGGAGCCAATAATCACGGGACGGCATTCAAGATCACCGCGCTCGGAACGATCGTCACGCTCTACAGCTTTTGCTCGTTGAGCGGTTGTGCGGACGGGGCCACTCCCGTGGAAGGTTTGGTCGAGGGCCCGGACGGGAACTTTTACGGTACAACCCAAGGGCCATCGAGCACGCGCGGTGACGGCGCGATTTTCAAGATGACACCGGACGGCACATTGACGGTCCTTTATAACTTCTGCCTTCAGGGAGACGGGTGTACCGACGGTCAGGACCCAACGGGACTACTCTTCCCAGCCAGTGACGGAAACTTATATGGCGAGACGGGCGCCGGCGGCGCTTACGGCCTTGGCTGTAACGGTGAGTTTGGCAACACGGGGTGCGGGACACTCTTTAAGATCACACCCAGCGGCATGCTGACGACACTTTATACCTTTTGTTCCCCAGAAGGGCCTTGTCCGGACGGCTATTCCCCCCAAGGCGGTCTCACCCAGGCAACCAATGGATTTTTCTTAGGGACAACCTATGGTGGCGATACTGGCACGAACGCCTCATTGGGCACGATCTTCAGCCTCGCGGACGGACTACGTCCATTCGTCGAAACGCATCCCGGTGCTGGCGAGGTTGGCGCGAGAGTCAAGATTCTCGGCTCCCAATTGACAGGGGCGACGAGCGTTACATTCAATGGAACACCCGCTGCATTCACGGTCAATCGTTCAGGCACTTCGATCTCGACAGTTGTGCCCTCCGGTGCAACCACGGGAAACATACAAGTGGTCACGCCGAAGGGCACTCTTTCGACCAACGTTCCGTTTTCGGTTCTATAGTGTTTCGGCGCCGGATCTGTGCAGATCGCGCGGAGGCTACAGCGCGACGGGCTCCGTGTGGCCGACGTCGAACCTCACTCTGAGCCCGACCGAAAGGGAGGGTCTGCCGTCACTGTTCAGAAAAAATAGCAACGTTCCATGCAGCCCGCGCTCTTTGACTACACCCCCGAGATGCCGGCAGGCTTCCGTTACCAGCCAGATTTTCTAACGCCCGAGCAGGAAGCGTCCGTCCTCGATTCCATCAGCAGCCTCAACTTCAAGAACTTCCGCTGGCATGAATATACCGGGAAACGCCAAACCGTGACGTTCGGCTGGGCCTACCGGTTCGACGACGGCGAAATCGCGCCGGCCGAGCCGATTCCTCAATTCCTCGAAGACCTTCGGAACAAGGCCGCGAGGTGGGCCGATCTGGACAATTCGTCCATCGAACAAGCGCTGGTTACCCGATACGACCCCGGCGCTGGAATCGGATGGCATCGCGATGCGCCGCCGTTCGGGATGATCGTCGGCATCTCGCTTTTGTCCGATTGCCGCTTCCGCATGCGCCTCGAACGCGAAAGGGTGACGCGCGAGCTCGCGGTTGCGCGGCGATCGATCTACCTGCTTGATGGGCCGGCGCGCACCACGTGGCAGCACGGAATTCCTCCGGCCAGGCAAACGCGCTATTCCATCACTTTCCGAACGATGCGGCGTCAGAATTACGGGACGATGCGGAAGATTTCGAATTCCTGAGCGGGCATTTCTTCCACCTCGACCAGGTGAACGTCCGCACCGCGCGGACCCTGGTTCAGAATTGCTTCGAGTTCGGCGATCGCAGTAACGCTACCCACCGCGCACACCAGCAGCGAACCGTCCACCAGGTTGCGTGTATAGCCGGTGATCGCGCGGCGATGCGCCTCGCGTTGCACGAAGTCCCGGAAACCGACTCCCTGCACTCGCCCTCGCACCGAAAAACGGCGGCCGACGAGCGACTTCGACGATTCCAAGTTCTTAGCCGTGCTGCCCTTTGCTCGAAAGTCCATCGCGCGGAACGCCATCCCCCGCGTCTGCAGACGCCGCCCCGCCCAGCAGCTGCCGGACCTTCGTTGATAATTCGTCGATCTGGAACGGCTTGGAAATCAACTCGTATCCGGCGTCTCTTACATACCGCCGCACCACCTGGCGGTCCTCAAACGCGGAAATGAACAGAACTTTCAAGCCGGGGATTTCCTGCGCCAACTGCTCGGCGACCATGGGACCGCTCAGCCCAGGCATTACCACATCGGTCACCAACAGGTCGGGAACCACGCCGTCCTCGCGAGCCTTTTCCAATGCCCGTTCGCCATTGTTCGCGGTCACGATCTGATGCCCATCTCGTGCGAGAACAGTCTCCACCAGACGCAGCACATCCGGTTCGTCGTCGACAATCAAAACGGTGCTCACGTGGCAGTTAGATTACTCGTCCCAGCACTTAGTGGCAACAATTATTTGTGATTATACTCCCCTTTTAGAAGGCTGATTAACTGCTCTTCGTCGATTACCGGAACGTTGAGCCCCCGCGCTTTTTCAAGCTTCGACCCGGGATCGCCGCCGGCGACCAGGTAGTCCGTCTTTCGGCTCACGGCCGAGGAAACTTTGCCGCCCAGCGCTTCGATCTGCGCCGCGGCGTCTTCTCGCTTCAGGTTGGGAAGTGTTCCGGTGATTACAAAGACTTTGCCGGCTAAAGGAACCGCCGATGTCGATTTGGACACGCGCGGGTACTCAAACTTCAACCCCGCCGCGCGAAGCCGCTCGATCAGTTTCTTGTTTTCGCTCTCGCTGAAAAACAGCGCGATGCTCTGAGCCACCTTGGGCCCGACTTCGCCCGCCTTTTGAAGATCGGTCTCCGACGAAGAAGCGATTCTGTCCATCGATCCGAACTCCTCGGCCAGCAGCTTGGATGTCCGGTCACCCACAAATCGAATCCCCAGAGCGGTGATCACGCGCGGGAGCTGATTTTGCTTGGAACTCTCGATATTGTTGAGCAGGTTCGTGGCGGACTTCTTCCCCATCCGGTCGAGCGACTCCAACTGCTCGAGTGTAAGGCTGTAAAGATCGGCAACACTCTTCACGAGCCCCCGGTCAACCAGCTGGTCGACCACCGCTTCACCCATCCCATCGATATTCATGACACCGCGCGACGCGAAGTGCAGAATGGATTCCTTGAGCCGCGCCGGACAGTTGATATTGATGCAGCGCCACGCCGATTCCCCGGGCTCGCGAACGACTTTGCCATTGCACACCGGACAGGCTGCCGGCATGTGGAAGTCGCGCCGGTAGGATCCCTGGGTCTGAACGCGAACCACCTTCGGGATGACATCGCCGCTGCGCTCGACCACCACGAAGTCGCCGATCTTCAAACCCAAGCGCTCGATCTCGTCTTCATTGTGGAGAGTGGCGCGAGAAACCGTAACGCCGCTGATACTGACGGGCTTGAGGTGGGCGACCGGGGTCAGGGCTCCGGTGCGGCCCACCTGCACGGTGATGTTTTCAACCTCGCTGACCGCCTGCCGGGCGGCGTATTTGACGGCAATTGCCCACCGCGGAGCTTTGGCCGTCGCACCCAGCTTCTCCTGTTGCGCGATGGAATCGACTTTGACGACGACGCCGTCGATCTCATACGGCAGATCCCCGCGTTTGGCTTCCCACTTCGAGCAGAAGTCGAGAACCTCATCGGCTGAATCACACAGCCTGCGGTTCGGGTTGACTTTGAAGCCGTGGTGCTTCAACCACTCGAGCGCCTCCCATTGCGTGTCGAACGCCGGCTTGCCCTCGCGCAGCACATAGTAGGGAAGGAAGTCGAGGCGGCGCGAAGCCGTCACCGATGGCTCCAGAAGGCGCAGCGAACCGGCCGCGGCGTTCCGCGGATTCGCAAAGCGGCTGAGACCCTGTTGTTCGCGCGAAGCATTCAAAGCTTCGAAAGCCGCCCGGTTCATCACGGTCTCGCCCCGCACTTCAAAGTCGGCGAACTTGGAAGCAACGCTCAGGGGCAGCGAGCGAATCGTGCGCGCATTCTCCGTCACATCCTCGCCGATCACGCCGTCGCCGCGAGTGATCGCCTGAACCAGATGACCGGCGCGATATTGGGCGGCCATCGAGAGCCCGTCCAGCTTGAGTTCGGCCACGTACCGCGGCTGCTCTTCCCCCAGCAGCCCGCGCACGCGGCGGTCGAATTCCAGAAATTCTTCGGTGGTCAGCGCGTTGTCGAGGCTCATCATCGGCGCGGCATGCGCCACCTTGACGAAACCCTCGCGCGCCTTGCCGCCGACTCGTTGCGTGGGCGAATCCGGAGCGATTAACGAAGGATGGGCGCGCTCGATCCTATCGAGCTCGCGCATCATGCGGTCGTAGTCGGCGTCCGAGATTTCGGGCTGGTCGAGTACGTAGTAGAGATACTCGTGCTTGCGCAGTTCATCCCGCAGATGTTCGACTTCGCGGCGTACTTCCGAGTCCTCCGGCATAAAACCAATATAATGATGCGGGGACAGGATAACGCTATTCGGCAGTACCAGCGCGCTGTGATCATTTACAACCCGCACGCAGGGCAGCTCAGAAGGGGCGGCCTGCATGGGCTTCAGCGGGCAGCGGAGATTTTAGGCGGGTGCGCGGCGCAAGTCCAACTGGTTGCGACCGAAGCGCCGCGCACCGCGGGTCGCGCCGCTGCTGAAGCGATTCGCGATGGCGCCGATCTCATCGTGGCCGCGGGAGGCGACGGCACCATCAGCGAAGTCGCCGCGGGGCTGGCCCACTCCCCAGTGCCGCTGGCGATCCTGCCGGCGGGGACGGCCAACGTGCTCGCGCATGAGGCGCACATTCCGCGAAGCATCACCCGTGCCGCGCGCGGCATCGGAGATCTGGTTCCGCATCGGGTGCCGCTCGGATGTATCGAGACTTGCCTTGAGAAAGCCCGCTACTTCGTACTGATGGCGGGCGCCGGATTCGACGCGCAGATCATTTACGAGCTGCACGATCCGCTCAAAATGCGGCTGGGCAAGCTAGCGTATTTTCTGGGCGGAATGCAGTTCCTGGGCCGTCGCCTCGAGGAAGTCGATGTGATCTTCAACGGCGCCCGTAAGCGGTGTTCCTTCGCGCTGATCAGCAAAGTGCGTAATTACGGCGGCGACTTTGAAATCGCGACTCAGGTGAGATTGGAGGATCCGGAGTTCGAAGTCGTGCTTTTTGAAGGCAGCGACTCGTGGCGCTATTTGCATTATCTGGTGGCAGTCACCACCCGGCGGCTGGCGCACCTCAAGGGTGTTTCCTTCGCGCGAACGGGGTCCGTCGATCTGGAGTCGGCCAACGGACACGCGGTGTATCTGCAGGCGGATGGGGAACTGATCGGCGCGCTGCCCGCTCGCATCCGGATGGTGCCCGACGCGCTGACCCTACTCCTTCCCGATCGTCAGCGCGCGAAAGAGAGCCGCTAGGTCTTCCAGCGAGCATTGCTCGGCGCGCTTGGATGCGAGCGGTAGATCGGCGAGGTCTTCACGCGGGTAAGCGCCTGACAGATTGTTCCTCAGTGTCTTGCGCTTGTGCTGGAAGCATTCGGAAAGGAATTTCTGGAACGGTTCGACCGGGATGCCGAGCGTTGCGGCGCGCGTGTTCGGTTCCAGCGCGATGACTGCGGAATCGACTTGCGGCGGCGGCCGGAACGCTCCGGGCTTCACGTTGAACAGCAGCCGGGCATCGGCGAATAGCGCGATGTCGCAAGTGAGAAAGCCGTACTCGCGCGATCCGGGCTTGGCGGTGATGCGGTCGGCGACTTCTTTCTGGATCAGACCGATAGTTCGTACTCCGGTGCGCACGGCACGGACGAGAATCGCTGTAGCCGCGTAGTAGGGCAGATTGCCGCAAATCACATTCGGCTGCCAGGGTTGAAAGTCCTGATCGAGCGCGTCACCTTGTAAGATCGTGAGTTTCGGTTCGGCGGGAAAGCGGGCGGCCAGCACGCCGATCATTTCCGGATCGATCTCGATGGCGAGGACACGGTCGGCGCGTTTGAGCAGATATTCGGTTAGTGCGCCCTTGCCGGGTCCGATCTCGACAACGGTGCCGGTGTGTTCACCGCAAGCTGCGGCGGCGATGCGATCGAGGATGTGGGGACTAGTGAGAAAGTGCTGACCGAGGCGCTGCCGCAAGGCTCTATACTAGCGGCCGGTCAAAGAGGAGGCTCGTACGGACTCAACCCGACGAGCGGCGCTATCGGCCGGACCGGCGTTTGGAGCTTCTTTTCTCTACCGCCCTTGGTGCCGCGAAAACGGTCGTTTTTGCGAGTGTCCCGCTCAACCCTAGCCGGTTAATCGTGCCAGTTCAGATCGTGAAGCCGGGAAACCAGCCACCACGCAGAAGGCGTATTCCTCTTCGTCATTGCTGCGCGTCAATTTAATTCGCTTTCCCATCCGGACAGGCAGCGGTTGGAGCGCACCCGGAGAGGCCTTATCCATTTTCTCGTGCAATTCTTGAGCATCGATATTCACTTCGTTGAGAAACGCGGCTTCATCAGGGCCAGTAGAAACATAGTCGGCCCAGAACCGCAGATCGATTTGACTTCGCAACACGACAGCTAACAGATCCGCTTCCTCATCGATCCAACGCGCCGCCCGCGACAACTGAAGATCCAAGTACCTGAGGATCTTGTCCGTGCTATCTGCTGATTCGAGCTATTATCTTCAGAGATCAATCGAGAGATGACCTTGATTGACTGAATATGATAGGGTCGCTCGGGTTCGGGTTGCATAAGTTAAAGTTAGCGTTTTTGCGACAGCAGACACGGACCTGTGGACAGCGCGCCGCCATTTCCTTAAACTGGAAGAGAAGAAGAGCCGACCATGACCAGCATTACGATCGAGCTCCCCGACGACCAGGCTTTCGCTCTTAAGATGCGCGCCGCCGAGGAAGGGCTGAGCCTGGAAGGCTGGGCTTCCCGTCAGCTCGCCGATAGCGTTCAGTCGTCGGCACAGTCGCGTCGTTCGCCCCAGGAGGCGGCCGCGCGAATTCTTGAATTGCAGAAGGATGTGAAGCCTGACCCTGATGGCTGGACGGTCAAAGATTACATCAACTTCGGTCGCCCCTGATGGCTGTTGCGGTCTTCGATGCGTCCATAGCCGCGGCTTGGTGCTTTCCCGATGAGCAAACGGCTTATGCGAAAGCGACGCTTGACGTGTTGGCGAACGGAGCGGCTGTGCTCGTCCCGGGCTTATGGGCCTATGAAATCCGCAACAGTGTTCTGATCGGCGTGCGCCGCCGCCGGATTAGCGAGGTGCATGGCGATGACTTTCTAGCCATGTTGGCAGGCTTCTTAATCGGATTGCGTAGGCCCGTTTCCCATGACGCGGTGTTCGCGGTCGCCAAACAGTATCAGCTCACGGTCTACGATGCCGCTTATCTCGACCTGGCGATCCGCGAAGCCCTGCCGCTCGCCAGCCTCGACGCGTTACTGACACGCGCGGCGACGACGGCCGGCGTCGCGCTGTTTCAGGCCTGATGCTCAATTCGCGTTTCAACGGTAGCTCGCCCGCCCATGTGGCTCCTGGTCCTTTCGTGCGAAACAGGAGACACTAACATCCACGAGGCCAAGTCGAAAAATATGGGTAATGGTCGTGCTCTCGATCATTTGGGCGCTGAGCGCAGGCGTTTATACGCACAATGCGGATGTTAACAGCGCCAAGAGCTTCGCCAAATTCGCTTATAAGACCTGTGCACTGACACCAAGGAACTGAACCACGATTCGGACCTGTCGAGTTGTGAGGCCGAGCGTACGAAAACATAAAAACATGGATGGATGGGAGCGGTCATACCAGCTTTTCAATGGTTTCAAAGTCTATTGGGGGTTAAGACGAAAGGAGCGGCCGTTGGTACTCCGTGCCGTTCAGTGGATTTTAGGCAATTGAAGACCTTACGGATGTCCGGCTTCGCCGGACTAGGCGTTCTCGCCTTGCGGCACTGAACTGCTACTTACGATCCTTAAAATGACTGGCGTTAGTTGCCTGAGCAGCTCCGTGAGGGTGTCAACGAACCGGTAATCCGGGAAGTCCGCGTCGACGTTAATCTGAGTTTTACCCGCGCGGGCGGCGGCTGCTGCTTCTCGGTCGATCCGCCCTACTACCTGGCACCCAGCCGCAAAGTTGCCGCCGCATAGCCTACGACTTACCCTCGCACGTTGATATGATGCACAGCCACCAGAATCTTACCTGGGACGGGCTGTCCGTCCTCAGTCGCCGGGGTGAAAGTGCTGTAGAGAACCAGGTTCCCGATCTCCAAAA
>NZ_CAJCHS010000074.1 GCF_903970205.1 Nevskia soli
CCGGGGTTCATCTGGCGGATGCAATCCGAGCAAGGAAACGCAACCGATATTCCGTATAACGACGACCCGTTCATGATCTCCAACCTGTCGGTCTGGGAGTCGATCGAAGACCTGCAAGCCTTCACTTACAGGTCGCAGCACATTCGAGTTTTCCGCGACCGCAGGAAATGGTTCCAGAAGATGGACCTGCCGCACTATTGCCTGTGGATTACCAGCGAAATGGCTCCACGGCCGAGGCGTTCTGGTTCAACGAGCCTTACCCTGCGCCGGCGGGCGACTTAGTTCCAGCTTGACCGCGAGGCAGTCCAGGAATCTATTGGTAACTCTGGCCTTCGTCGTATTTGGAGGTCCGGGGATACTTATCGTCTATGTGCCGGCATGGATCACCCGCTGGCAGATTCCACCCGGGAGTTGGCCGTTACGCGCCATTGCCTGCATACTCTTTGCGGTGGGCTTGTTGCCGCTGGGCGAATCCATCGCCCGATTCTTCTGGGCTGGACAAGGAACGGCATCGCCGAGCCATCCGACGGAAGTATTAGTCGCCACCGGCTTTTATCGATACGTAAGAAACCCCATGTACATCGGGGTGTTGGTCCTGATCGCCGGACAATGCGTGCTCTTCCGCAGTGAGTCTCTATGGATCTATCTCGGAATCGTTACGGTCGGGTTCGAGTTGTTCGTGCTGTTCTACGAGGAGCCGACGCTCCGCAAGAAGTACGGCGCGTCGTACGAGGAATACTGTCGCAACGTCCGCAGATGGATACCGCGCCTCAAAGCATATCGAGAGCCGCGCGAATCTCCGACGCCGAGTGCCCATCCCCCACGCGCTCGCACGCCGTAAGACCGCGCTCGTACAGCTCGCGGGCCTCCGGTTTCCGGCCGAGTTTCTCCAGCGTCTGGCCGCCGTGGAAGTATCCGGCCACATAGTCCGGAGTGTGGGCCAGCAGCGCTGTGAACTCGGTCATCGCAGCCTCGAGTTGGGTTGAATTTACGTACTCCATCGCTAATCCATAGCGCGCAAACGAGTTGCTGGGGTCTTGCTCCAGCATGGATTTGAGTGCTTCCTCGCGTTTCGATGGCATCACGCTCCAGTGTAGACGGAAGCGCGGGCGACCCTCCCTTTCGGTCGGGCTCAGAGTGAAGGACTCCGGTTGAGGCGCGATCGTTTTTATCCTGTTCATCCGCGTGCATCCGCGGCTAATGGTTTTGGCTGGATGTTTTTAGGCCTGCCATAGACTTGAACGATGGATGGAAAGTACGTCAGGGAATCGTACTCGGAATATTCTGAGCTCGCGCTGCCCAACGACGCGAACGGCCTGGGCAATCTCCTGGGCGGCAAAGTGATGCACCTCGTCGATCTCGCCGGAGCCATGGCCGCCATGCGCCACTCGCGGACGCCGGTCGTGACCGCCAGCGTCGATCATATGAACTTCCTGAGGCCGGTGCGGATCGGCCAATGGGTGCGTCTCTCCTCGGCCGTCAACCGCGCGTTCCGAACGTCGATGGAAGTCGGCGTCAAGGTGTTTGTCGAAGATCTGATCCGCGGTGAAATATGGCACACCTGCTCGGCGTACCTGACCTTCGTCGCGGTGGATATCCACTCCGTTCCGGTCCATGTGCCCGCGATCATCCCTGAAACGGACGACGAAAAGCGGCGCTATGAACAAGCCGGCGAACGCCGCGAATACCGGCTCGCGCTACGGAAGCGCCAGCACGCTAGCCCGCCTCGTCCTTATACATGTACTTGATGTTGGGCTTGAACAGCAGCAGATTCGGCTCGCCGTCGCGATTGATCTTCAGACAAATCTTGTCGTACCACTCGATCACGCCGCGCAGCTTCTCGCCATCGTGCAGCACGAACACCATCGGCGTCTTTGTCTGCATCTGCTTGAGGTAGTAGAAGTTCTCCGCGTTGGTCTGGTCCGGCGGGATGGGCTTCTTCTGGGCCGCGGCTTTACGTGGAATAGCGGTCGGTTCCTTCATCTCAGTGAAAGGGCGATTGAGCTTGCGGTTGGCGGACTCCACGGGGGCCTTTCCGATCATTGATATCACATTGGTTTGCGGCAAGGCAACCTTATTAGTTGGAGACGGTTATATTCGCAGCTTGGCTCGTCACCGTTCCGATTGTGATCAAAACCGGATACGTTCCGGCGGCCATTCCCGCCGGAATGACGAGGTTTGCCTGCCCTAACCCGACATAACCCGGCGCCATCCCCAGGAAATCGATTGTCATCGCCTGGCCGTTGATCGTGGCGGAAACCGGCGTTGCTGTTGGGAGACTGAGCGGAGACGCAGGCGCCGCGGCCCCGTCGGCGATCGCCGGGCTAACCGGCCCGAGACCGGTAAGGTACACGATCACCACAGATCCCGGTTCCGCGCCATTCGAGGTGCTATTGACGGTGTACGCCGGGTAATTCAGCGCCGCAGCCTGCGTTCCGGCCACGAAAGTTCCCGGCCCGGTTTCCACGACATTGAAGGTGGCGGCGGCCGAAGTGCCGTATGCGTTGGTGACGGTCATGGTAGCGGAGCCGGCCGGTGTCTCATACGGCAACTGCGCGTTGATCTGGGTCGCCCCCGCGTAATAGAGCGGGATCGCCGTGCCGTTTACTTTGACGGTAACTCCGGATAGAGAGGTCGTAAGCGGAACGGTAGATGCGCCCGCTGAACTGCAGGCGAAATCCGTTCCGAAGATCGAGATGATCCCGCCGGGAGCAACGGCCGTCGCCAGATAACTGGCCGCGTTCGTCACGCCGCCGGAAGCGACCGCCGGCGCCGCGCCCGTGCAGCCGAGGATGGAAAGAAACGCGTCCGAAGAGCCGCCCCCATAGGCCTGGTGGTCCGTGGCGGCGGTAACTGGAAAGTCGTTGCTCGAAGAGGCCGTGATTCCGTCCACATAGATGTTTCCGGAAGTATCGACGGCTATGCCGCGGCCAACGTCGTCTCCGCTTCCGCCCAGGTAAGTGGAGAACAGAAGCGACGTTCCGGCATTGTTGAATTCGGAAATGATGACATCCAGTCCGCCACCGTTTGTTGATTGGACAGCATCAGAGGTGACGGGGAAAACGATACTATCGGTGCTACCGGTGACAAATATGTCTCCGGATGCGTCGAGAGCGATCGCGTTCAAAACGTCCGCTGTGCCCGTGCCGAGGTAACTGCTCCAGACACCTTCGGCGGGGTTGCTGGACAAAACAAAGACGAAGCCATCCGAGGTCCCTCCCTGATAGATCGTTTGATATGCGAAATCACTTACCGGGAAATCCGTCGAGCCTGTTGTGCCCGCGATATAGACGTTATCGTCGGTATCGAGCGCAACCGCATTGGCCACATCATCGCTGGAACCGCCTATGTAAGTGATGAAGTAGAAGGTGCTGGCCCCCGTGGAAGTATCGTAAGAAAACGACGTCGCAAATGCGTCTTCCCCGCCTCCCAATCCCTCCTGGAAAGCGTTGGTGGTGTTGAAGTTCGTCGACGTGGTTGAGCCAACGACGAAAATTTGGGAGTTCGAATTTACCGCCACGGCATTCGAGTAGTCATTGCCGGGTCCTCCCATGTAAGTGGCGAAGCTGAAGGCTCCGTTCGTATCCATCGAGACTAGATACCCATCGTAGCCGCCGCCGTTGTAATCCTGCAGATCATTCGCATTGATCAATGCTCCGTCGGAGGTGTAGTTCAAGAAATCCGTCGAGTCGGTGTCGCCGACTATATAGAGGAGATCATTCGGACCGAGCGCGATTCCGAGCGCCTCATCGCTCGCGCTGCCGCCGAAATACTCGCTCCAGACCGGCGTGGTCACGCCCGCTTGAAAGCCCAGGGCGATCGCCTTTTGCAGTCCGAACTCCGTGGTTTGTATGTTGATGCCCGTACCCACTTCGATGACGGGAAAATCAGTCGACGTCGTACTACCGACAACGAAGAAATCGCCCGCGGCGTCCACCGCGATGCCATTGGCCAAGTCATTACCCAAAGTTCCCCCGATGACGATGACAGTCGGCACGCCACTCGGAGGAACGGCAACCACAAACACATTCGAGTTGCCAATCTTAGTCGAGTAAGTCAATCCGGCGACAAACGTGTCGCCCCGGCCGTCGATACCTATGGCGTGCGCTTCATCGGTGTTGGCGCCGCCCAGGTAAGTCGAATAGACCAACGCGGGATCGATGGTCAGCGGCAAGGACGGGTCGTAAACGCCAAGTGCAAACCGGATCGTATTCCCGTTGAGTACCGTCCGGCTGGAAATCTCCCGTCGCGCGCCATTGATCATCTGGTACGCGACCGGCTTGTGTTGTGTCCACCGGCCATCTGCGGTTGCAATGACAAGATCGCCGGCGGAGTCTTGCTTTACGCCGCTCGCTCCCTCGATTCGTATGGCGATCTGTTGCGGATCGGAACGCGGGGCAATCTGAAAGTCGTATTCGAGCCGCCCTGCCTGTCCGTGCCAGTCGAGCTCGATACCGGGGTAAACTCCGGCATTCCGGACTCGCGCGAACAGCGGCACGTCCATGCGCCACTGACTTCGATCGGAACCCACCATTTCGCTCAACGTGCCGGCATCCCCCTCGGCCGTTAAGGATGATTCCGGGTTCGCATCGACGGCCCGGAACCGGACGGTGGCCGAACGCGTGATAACGGAAGCCACACCGGGGCTGATCTGGATCGCGCTCCCGAAATGCCGAGCCTGGTAAAGATCGCCCGAAGGCTCGAAACCGATTGGAAATGAGGGGATCTGGTGGACCGGCGCGGTTTCCGCTCCGGCTAACACGGAGGAAAACAGATAGGCCACCGTTAGTCTTAAATACGGCACTTCTCTCATTCTGCCAATCTCATTCTTCGGCCCTTGCAGAAATGACGCGTCGGAATGGCGAATTCGGCACCCCGAAATGCGTCTGCGCTAATAAAGATTGTTAAGTACCTTGCCGGCCTGCAGCGCAGAACTCGATGCTGAGTATCCACGGAGATCATTCACCAGCGGATTGACCTCGAGCTGCAGCGCCTCTGCCACGAGCCGGTCGAACGGAACGAGCACACATGGACCCGCGGGATCGTCCAACGCCTCGATCAGCGCCTCACGCGCAGCGGAAGGCAATCGGCCCTTCTCGCCAAGGTAAGTCCGTTCAACCAGGCCGATCGACGGAATATGGATGAGGTCGCCGCCGGTGGTCGCCGTTGTTAGCGCCTCATGCGCAGCCGACGACAATCGCTCCGTTTCGCATCGATCGGGCACCCTCAGCCGAAAACGAGTCTCGGTTGCAGTCCCTTGGGGTGTTCATCGTCGGGGACGCATATCGGCATTGTGGCTGGTGGCGCGCGTACACATCACGAATGCCAATGGGCGTAACATGAAGGCATGAGCACCACACCAGTCCGCCCCGGCACAACGCCTGCAGAAGAGGTCGAATTCGTCACCGATCATCTGGCGACGTATGAAGACGACAAAAAGGACACCGTGGACGCTCTCGAAGCGCTGGCGAAAATGCAGCGCAACCTCAAACACCCTGTTCCGCATTGAAGCCGGTTCGCTTCACCAGACGGGCCGAGACGGAAATCGAGCGGGCCGCTGCTTGGTATGAAAAGCGTTCTGAAGGGCTTGGCGAGAAGTTTCTGGGCCGGGTAAAAGAGGCTGTTCAAAGCATCGCGATCAATCCGCTTGGCTACGCCGCTGGTGTCGGCGGCGCGAGGCGGTGTCTGGTTCCACGTTTTCAGGATGCGCTCTACTTCATGGTCGAGCCCGATGAAAGTATTGTCATTGGCTGTCTCCATTCGAAGCGCAACCCAATTCTTGCGAAAGAACGTGCGCTCGGTGTCAGGCCTATTGATCCTTCCTGAGTATCCGGTATTCGAATATCCCCCGCTTCGCGTCACCCCGCCTCCTGCGTTCCTTGATGTACTGCGTGCTGAGATATTCATCGCTGGCATAGGGCTCGAATGGCTTTCCAAGCTGGGTGCGGTAGTCGGCGTATGTTAGTGCTCCGCCTTCGAGGTCTTCCGCCTGGCGCGCGGTGACGCTGCCATTCATGACCCGATTGATGAAGCGGGCTTTGGTCTCAAGCACCTGCCACATATAGGCGTCGAATGATCCTTCGGTGACATAGCGATGGATCTGGATTTCTGGATTATCATTGCCCTGCCGGAGAATTCTTCCCTCGCGCTGCTCGATGTCCCGCGGCCTCCATGGGGCGTCAAGATGCGCGTACACATCACGAATGAGCCGAGTGTAGCCGCTAACTCGCTGCAGTTGGAAGATGATCCGCGCAGGCTACGCGCTATCAGTCACTTAACCTGGCGGAGGAAGAGGGATTCGAACCCCCGAGCGAGTTACCCCGCTAACGGTTTTCAAGACCGCCGCCTTCAACCACTCGGCCATTCCTCCGACAGCTATTCTAGCGGATACCGAACAGAGTGACTACGAAGGGTTTACTGCGGAGGCGCTGTAGGAGCGTCCTGCCCTGCCGGAGGACCGCCCGGTCCGCCCGGACCACGCCGCTGCATCATCTGCGCGCGCATGGCTTTGTATTTCGTCTGTTGGTCGGGATTCAGTACGGCCATCACCTTGGCGTCGGTATCCTGACGAATGCTCTGCATCTTGGCCATGCGATCCTGACCGGCCAGCGAACTATCTTGACGGATAGCCATCTGCTGACTGCGGGCTTCCGCCAGAATCGGGCGGAGCTGGTTCACCTGGTCGGCACTCAGGCCCAGTTGGGCCTGCATGTGCTTCACTTGCGTATCGGGATCTTGGGGCGCCCAGCGGCGGCCGCCGCCCTGTCCGGCTCCCATCGGCGGTTGCTGCCCCTGCGCATCATCCTGCGCGAAGGCTACCGCACTGCCGAAGCCGCTGAGCGCGACGGTGAGGGCGAGCGTTGCTAGTTTCTTGTTCATTTTCGGTTCCCTTTCTCGGAATCTGACTGTAAAGACGACCCGCTGCGGCTTCCGTTACCCGGAGGGCTAGTTAATCTTCGTTAAGCCGCGGGGCCAAGGCGCACCTCAGGCGTTTCCGCTTCGAGTATAGGACGTTCGTCCTCGGCGATCCTTCCTTCGGTGGGAACGCGCGCGTAAAACGCCTCCCGGCACCACACGGGACTTCCGGGGTCGCGGGCCTGCACGCACACCAAGGCAGGCTCTAGTCGTTGATTTCTGCGATCGCCAACTTCGCCGCGAAGTAGCCGCACAACCCATGCACGCCGCCGCCCGGCGGGGTTGAGGACGAGCATAAGTAGAGGCCTTTCCTCGGCGTATGATAGAGCGATCTCGTAGGGCGCGCGATGAACTGGTTTACGTCCATCGATCCACCGTTGATATCTCCACCCACTAAGTTGGCGTCGTGTTCTTCCATCACGCCGGGTGGTCGTACGCTGCGAGCCAGGATTGTCCGGCTGAATCCGGGGGCGAAGCGTTCAATCTGGGCTTCGATGCGCGGCGTCATGTCGACCGTCGATCCGTTCGGCACGTGGCAGTAGGCCCAGGCGGTATGTTGGCCTGCCGGCGCGCGCGACGAGTCGAACAAGCTTTGCTGGGCGAGTAAGACGAAGGGCCGATCGGGCGCGATGCCATCCCAGTTCTCGCGTTCCGACTGCGCAATCTCCTCTAAGGATGCTCCGAGATGAACGGTGCCGGCCAGCGCGCAGTCCGGCGATCGCCATGGGATGGGCGCGCTAAGTGCGTAGTCTACTTTGAACGCCCCGGGACCGTAGTGATACTTCTCCAACTTACGACGATAGCTTGCCGGAAGTTCATCTCCGGCGATGTGCAGCAGCTGGCGCGGAGTTATGTCGCAGAGTAGTAAGTCGGCATCGCGCAACTGGCGAATTGAGTCTACGCGCGTGTTGATCGCGATTCGGCCGCCCAGGGACTCGAAGTACGAGGCCAACGCATTCGCAATCGATTGCGATCCCCCCTTCGCCATCGGCCATCCGACGCCGTGTCCAGCCAGTCCGAGTACCCATCCGAAAGCGCCGGAGACCGGCGAAGTTAGCGGCAGGATCGAATGCGCTGCCATCCCGGCGTAGAGTACACGGGCGCGTTCGGTCCGGAAGAAAGTCTTGGCGGTAAGTAGCGCCGGTAATGACGCGATGAGTCCAAAGCGGGCCAGCAATAACGGATTACGAGGTACTCGAAGGATCGGCGCGAAGAGCATCCGCATCAATTCTTCCCAGTGTTCGGGGAGCGAACCGACCGCGCGGCGATAAGCCGGTCCGTCTTCGCCCAGCAGTTCCGCCGTCTTCTCGACGGACTTGAAAAGGACCGCGGCATCGCCGTTGAGAAGCGGGTGCGCGAGGGGCGCGGCGGGATGGATCCATTCCAGTCCGTGCTGCTTCAGCGGGAAGGTCTTGAACACCGGCGAACTTGCGGCCAAAGGATGAATCGCCGAGCAGATATCGTGCGTGAAGCCGGGCAACGTTAGCTCGGCCGATCGCATGCCGCCGCCGATTTCCGGCTGCGCTTCCAGAATGGTCGTGGCGAAACCGGCGCGCTGCAGCAGGATCGCGGCCGTTAATCCATTGGGACCCGAGCCGATGACGTATGCGGACTTTACAGCCATC
>NZ_CAJCHS010000075.1 GCF_903970205.1 Nevskia soli
AGCGCCGGATCGATGGTCTGATCGGCGACGGGAACCAGGATGCGGCCTCCATGCGCGAAGGGCGCCGGGTAGGCGAGTTCGCTCTCGACGACGATATCGCCGGTGGGGATCGATTGAAAGCGATGGCTGGGTAGCGCGCCGTCCGCTTCGAGGTAATGCCGCAGCCCCCATTCCGAATCGACCCAAACGCGCTTGCCGGACATCTGCCCGCGCGTGTTGGCGACGAACTGGCGGTAGCCGTTCCAATGCTGATAACTGACGATCGCGAGACCTAGCGAGATCACGAACTGCATGGCCCCTGTGACGCGAATCCACTGAATCGGCGCTCGCGTCGCCAAGATGACAACCGCGGGCGCCATGGGCAGCAGGTAGCGAGCGGAACCGGAGTAGAACAACACCCAAGCGGCAACGAGCCAGACGCCGCACCACCATAGAAGGAAGCGCGTGTCGGGGAGTTTCCGTTCACGCCATATCCGAGGCACGGCCCAAATCAGGATCAGCGGAAACACGATGAACAGCGAGTGAATGGAGAGTCCAAGCACGTTCTGTGCTTTGGCGACCAGGCTCTCGTATCCATAGCTCTTCATGTATCCCGCGGAGACGGCGAACGGAAACACCCCGCTCGTCACGCGTTCGAACACCTGCCAGGCGACAAGCGTCAACAAGGGTGCAAGCGCCGCGACAACGCGTCCCGGAGTCCAGCGGCGGCCGACTAAGTAGCCGAGCAGGATCACCCCGAAGACGGCGGACTGCATCGCGATCAATCCGGAACACGCGAGCAGCGCGCCGGCGAGCGCGATCAACCAGGCGTTGCCTCGATCCACGCCCCGGATGAACGCAGCGGCGCCGCTCAGCCAGAACGCGGCAAGCGGCACATCGGATTCCAGCAGGTTGCCGTTGACGCAGAACGCCGGCACGACGATGAACAACGCCGTCGCCCAGAAAGGCGCTGCAGAGAAGCGGCGCGCCAGTGCATACATCCCGCCGACCGCAAGCAACGAGAACAGCAGATAGGCCGCATGGAACGGGACTTCGTAAACATCACCAAAAATCCTCAACAATCCGGATAGAAACCACGCATTGCCGGGCGGATGCGGATAGCCCTGAAACGTGACGTCGTTGCCTTCGAACACGTACGAGGTGTGATTGGGATGGAGCGGATCGATCAATCCGTGATAGGCCGCGGCGAGGTAATAAACATCGTCGCCGCCGACAGCTTGGTTAAGGAATGGCAGCCGCACGAGAAGGAGCAGCGCCAGGAGGAGCAGCAAATCGACCCGTGTTTTTGGTAGGATGGCGACACTGCGATGAAGTTGCTGTTCGCGTGTGCCGTCTTCGCCTGGGGAGCGCTTGCTTTCCAGGACCCCGATGCCCTTCCATCTCACGAAGCCCCATCTTATGACAAGGGGCCCGATGACACGAGCGCGGCAATCGCGCTCCTGAATCAGCACAAAGAGGATGAAGCGATCAAGCTGCTGCAAGATACGCTGGCGAAGAACCCGGGCGCCGAAAAGCCGAGCAACCTACTTGCTCAGATCCTCCTGTTTCACGAACGGTTCGACGAAGCCGATGATCTAATCAACGCGGCTGTAAAAGCTCACCCGAACTCCTCCCGTTTGCACTCCACGCGCGGGGACATTGTGTTCCGCGAAGGTCAGCCTCTGGAAGCAGATACCGAGTTTAAGCTGGCGGCGAAGCTGGATCCCAAAAATCCGGAGGCGTATTTCGGCGAGGCGCGCGTGTTCGACATGGCTCGTCTGCGAGCGACGGCGCACCTTCTCTACCTGAAAGCTTTCGAGCTGAATCGCAAGAACCCACGCTATGAGCAGACGCTGTACGCGCTGGAGGGCAATTCGCCGGAGAATATGCAACGGTGGCAAAAACGCCTGGCGGAGCCCGGCATTGACGAACGCCTGGCGATGATCCTGACCCGGCGCATCGCGGAGGCCAAGGCGCTGAACGGCAAACCTGCGTTCGAGCTCGCGAGCGCTTACGGCGAGTATCAGATGCCGCTCAGCCTGGCCACGCACGACCGGCGCATTCTGGGAGTTGCTTTAACCGTGGCCATCGGCAAAGCCAAAACGCAGTTGCAACTCGACACCGGTGCGAGCGGCCTGCTCGTCAGTCCCCGATTCGCGAAGCGTGCCGGTCTGGAGCGCCTCGCCGATTCGCAAGTCGCCGGGATCGGGAACGATGTGCCGCATAAAGGCTGGGTCGGCTATGCGGAACAGATCGAGATTGGCGGCGTCGAGTTTCGCAACTGCCTGGTCGAAGTTTCCGAGAAGCTGGACGTGAACGATCAGGACGGTTTGATCGGAACCGACATCTTCCGCCGGTTCTTCGTGAAGATCAACTTCTACACGCGCAAGCTGGAGCTGAGTCCACTGCCCGGGCCGGCCTGGGATGGGTCGCAGCCGATCGACCGTCAAACGCTGCCGGATCAGAACGACTTCGCGCAGGTGTTCATCCTCGGGCACGACCTTTTCCTGCCGGGGAAGATCAGCGAGAAGGCCGGTGAAGACCAGAGCCCCGGATTGTTTCTGATCGATACGGGATCGACCCGGAACCTGATCTCAACGAGAATCGGAGCCGATGTGACGCGGATGCGCGACAACCACCTTGGGGGCGTAAAAGGCTTGGCGGGCGAGGTGAAGAAGGTCTACACAGCGGATAAAGTGGTGCTCGAGTTTGCGAAGTTCCGGCAAGCTAACCTCGACATGCTGAGCGTGGATCTGACCAACATCAGCCGCGGGTCGGGCACCGAGGTCGCGGCGATTCTGGGAATTCCCGTGCTGGCGATATTCCGCTCGATTACGATCGATTATCGCGACGGGCTGGTCAAGTTCGAGTACAAGCCGTAGTTTACCGTTGCGCCTATATCCAGACCTGCTCCCGAGGCTGTCCGTCGCGGCACATCGAGCAGGAATCCGCATCGGCGAAGTAACTCGCGCCCAGTTTGGCCAGATAGTAAAGCGGGAGGTTGCCAAAGCTTTTGGTGTGCGGCGTTGGCTGGTAAACGATCACGGCGAGGGCAACCACCTTCGCGCCGTTCTTTTCAAGCAGCTCGCGCGCTTCGGTGAGCTTTGAGCCGGAGCGCAGGATGTCGTCGACGATCACAACCTGTTCGCCGGGATGCTGCTTCAGGTACTGGCGGAACTGCATGGGCTCGTGATCGTCTTTCTCCGCCCAGTAAACCTGGTTGGCACGGAGGGCTTCGCACATGCCGTAGGCGACGGGAAGTCCGGCGGGACCCGCGGCGACGATGGATAATTCCGGGATGACGGCGCGCAGCTCCGGATTGGAGCGCACCATCCGGCTCAGTCCGACGCTGAGCATGCGCGCGTGTTGGTAGTAGCGCATGGCCAGCGGGACCTGCAGATACTCGTTCGAGTGCAGGCCGTCAGGATGTTCGAAATGTCCTTCGCGGAGCGCGCCGGTGTCGCGCAGTACGCGCACAACTTCTTCGGAGGTAGGTAGCAAGTGCATGATTGCGTTCGACAGGGAACGCCAGCTCTAGTTTACGATGAGGAGCAATGGCGACCGTCGAAGAGTAC
>NZ_CAJCHS010000076.1 GCF_903970205.1 Nevskia soli
GATCTCGGCATCGGTGAGCGTGCCCGATGCGGTCCACTGCGACTCGCCGGCGGCTGGTTCCGTGTAGGCCAGATCGCCGGTCCACTGGCCCGATTGCGCAGTCGAAAGCACCGGCACGGTGACTCCCGGCAGCGCGCGGAGCATCGCCGCGAGCGACCCGCCATTGCTGGTGATTTCGATTCCGTAAGACCGGTCGGCGAGATTATAGTGTCCCGCTAAGTCTCCGACAGCGGTTCCGTCCGAAACCATCTCCGAAGGCGCCAGCACGGCTTCCCCGCTTCCGACCGTAATCGGTGCCGACGCCAGATTCAGCGCCGGACTATGGGCCGAAATCAGCGCGACCTGGCGAACCGTCGCACTCCCGGTCCACGCAGCGCCCGTTTGGATGTGCAGGCTGCCGTCCAGCAATCCCTCGATCTGAAACCCTTCGGGCAGCTTCGCGCCGAAGTTGCGCAGGAGGCCGGGAATACCGGAGATCGGCAGTCCGTCACTGCGCAGGTCAAACGCGCACGTAGTCCGCTGAGCTTCCGGCATGGCAGTGAAGTGCAGCCGCAGCGGCGCGGCTGCCGTCTTGGGTTCGGCAAACAATTCGAAACGTTCGCCGGACAGATCCGCTGTGCCCGAAACCCGAAACGGAAAAGCGCCGCCGGACGGCGGACTCTGCGCCCAACCGTGCAGCTCCGAGACGCGCACCTCGCCGTCGATTCCCAGCGCCGCGGGTTCCCCCGCCACGTGAATGGCCCCGGCGACAATGCCGTGGACGCCGGCATCGTGCCCGTAGATGAGCGCCACGATGTCGCCGATTTCACTGCGAACGAGCCGGACGTCGATTTCGGTGTGGCCGCCGGTGGCGGGACCGCGAGTCCAGCGGCCGCGCGCTTCGATTGCCCCGAAGCCCCGCGCCGGGCGATCGGAACGCGCCGGCTGTCCCGTTAACCGCAGGTCCCATTGGGACCCGTCCCGCGCGCGCGGTGCAATATCGAGATCGACGTTCATCAGGTAGAACGTGGTCTTGCGCCCGTCGACTTTGAAGTTGATCCGGCTATCGCGCATCCGGATCACCGGGAAGGCAGCCAGAACGTTGGGGCGCGCCAAACCCGTGAAGTTCCACGAGGGCGGGGACCCGGCATTCGAGACACGCCCGGCGCGCGAGAGGTTGACATGGGCGCCGTTCAACGTCAACGAAGAGAACTCAATACGGCCGGTCCAAAAAGACCAAATGCGGGGGATCGCGATGACCTCGTCGACATAGGCGAAAGGCTCGGCGCCGGCGCCGGGCTCATCGGCGATCCGGACATCCGCCACCGAAATACCCGGACCGCTGAAGAGGTTCAGAGTGACGGAGCCGTCAATGGAAACCTGGCGGCCCAATGCGGCGGACATGGCCTGCTGCACGCGGTTTCGATAACGGTCGGCGTGAAGAAACGGCGCAGCCGCTCCGAAGATGAGCAGAGCCAGCAGCAAACCCGCGCAGAGGTTCAGGATCCGGCGTCGCAATCGACCGTGATTATAGCGGCTCACATCTTTAGCGTGCCCGTTAGCTCGCGAACCGCGGTGATCCCGTGGCGGCGGCAGAAGCTTTCGAGTTGCTGCGCAATGCGCGTGGTTGCCCGCGGATCCCAGAACGACGCTGTCCCCACCTGCACGGCGGTTGCCCCGGCGACCAGGAACTCGGCGGCATCCTCGCCCGTGCCGATCCCGCCCAGACCGATCACGGGGATGCGGACGCTTCGCGCGGCTTGCCAGACCATGCGCAGGGCGATCGGTTTGATGGCCGGTCCGGAGAGTCCGCCCAGTCCGTTGCCGATGCGCGGGCGGCGCGTCCGGGCATCGACGCTGAGAGCGACAAACGTGTTGACCAGGGAAATCGCGTCCGCGCCCGCTGTTTCGGCAGCTTGGGCGAGCGGCTCAATGGCGGCAACGTTGGGCGATAGCTTCACGATCACCGGGCGCTTCGCCAGACGACGCACGGGCGCGACAACACTCGCCAGCATCGCGGGATCGGAGGAGAACTGGATGCCGCCGCACTTCGTATTCGGACAGGAAACGTTCAGTTCATACGCGGTAATCCCGTCGGCGTCTTCAAGAATGCGAACGACTTCGCAGTAATCGTCAACCGCGTAGCCGAATACATTCGCGATCACCGGCGTTTGAAACCGACGCAATTCGGGGAGCTTTTGCTTGATAAATTCCGCTACTCCCATGTTCTGCAATCCAACGGAATTGATCATTCCCTCGGCTGTTTCCCAGAGGCGCGGCGGCGGATTCCCCGCGATCGGCTCGCGCGAAAGGCCTTTGACAACGATGGCCCCCAGGCGATTCAGGTCAAGGATGGATTCGAATTCGACTCCATAGCCGAATGTTCCGGAGGCAGCGATCACGGGGTTGCGCAGTTGAATGCCGCAGAGGTCGACCGTCATATCCGGCTTCACGGCTGGGCCTTTGCCGGTAAGCGCGCTGCCCTGAAAGAAAAATGCGACGTGATACAAAAAATGGTACCAGCCGATATGTGCAGCATGTTAAAGTTGTGAGCAAATCAACTCCGGCCACACACTTCAACAGGAAAGTATCGGGATCCCCCACGGAAATGACGAACGCGATTCTGCTCGCCGCGGCGACGGTCAGAGAAAAAGCAGGTTTAACCCTGCGGCAGATTTCAGCGGATACGAAAATTAGTACCCGCAACCTGGAAGCGATTGAGAGCGGAGATTTCGGACGTCTCCCCGGAGGTGTTTACGCGACGAGTTACATCCGGCAGTACGCGCGATCGGTGGGTGTCGATGAATTCGACCTGCTGGCGTTGTATCATCGCGTGACCGGCGCGCCGCAGACGCTGCCGCAGCTCGAGAAGGTTCAGAACCCGAGCCTGCCCGGCTTTCGTCCGCTGTATCAGCATTGACCTGCTACTTACTGATTTCGATCACCCCACCATCGCCATAAATACCCTCGCCTTCGGCTGTTGTAAAAAGGCTGGTACCGCTGACGAGTACACTGGCCGAAGGGGCTTGACCTCTGGCGCCGCCGTGAAAGGAATAGAGCACTTGCTCCGTCCATCCGTTGGGGCCGGGCGCCAGGCGAAAGACGTTCCCTACGCCATAGGCTCCGCCGAAGTAAGTCGTACCGTAGAGGTCTCCCAGATCATCCAACACGGGTCCATCGAACGGAACGGCGCCATCGGCACCGCCGGTGAAGGTGTGGAGCACGGATTCCTGCCACAGTCCGGACGCGGTTGGAGTGAGCTCGAAAACTAACCCACAAAAGGCGTCTTCGCCATAGCAGTTCCGGTCGCCGCCGCTATTTGCCATCCCATATAGCCTGCCGCGCTGCAGGAAAAGGCCGCCGTACGGAGTGGCGCCATCCGCGCAGTTCGCCAGAGCGCAGAATGCATAGAGCGGCCGCTCGGTGAAACCTGACGCGGAAGGCTCAAGCTTGAATATCCCACCTCCATAATGGGTACCGCCATCTTGAGCCTCACCGTAGAAATTGCCGTCGGCGTCCTGAACCAACGTGCCGCCCGGACTCGCCAGCCCGTAGTTGCCGCCGCCGAAGGTGTAAACGGTAGTTTCCGTGAAGCCGGTGGACGTAGGCTGGAGCTCGAACACTGTACCTGCTAGATTTGCCCCACCGGCCGAAGCCGTGCCGTAGAGGTTGCCCTGCTTGTCGAAGATGACGCCACCGAAAGGAAGCGCACCGTCGTCGCCTCCCGTGAACCGGTAAAGAACTTCTTCCGTCCAGGTTCCATTCGGTGTTCCGTTCGGTGTTCCATTCGATGGAATCAAGCGGTAGACCGTGCCGCAGCCGCCGAGGCATGACTCAAACCCGCCGCCATACGTGGTGCCGTAGAGATCGCCGTCGGGTCCGAACGACAGGCTTGGACCCTGCGGGGATGCGCCGTCTTCCGGGCCGCCGGTGAAACTGTGAATCACCGACTCCGTGTAAGTTCCATCGGAGTAGCTCAATTCGTAGACCGTGCCACAGGAAGAGCCAAATAGACAGTTGGTGCTGCCGCCGCCGGAGAATGTCAGACCATACAAATTCCCTGAGCTATCGGAGATTAAACCGCTAACAGGATCAGAGCCGTTCTCCCGGCCGTGAAAGCTATAGATACTGGTTACCGTTTGAGCGGAGACATAGGAAGTTAGAGTAAGTGGTAGTAAACACGAAGCGACAACGACTAGTAACGAATTCGTCATAAAACCGCCTTTCTTGATGTGAAAGCTCCGCCCAGTATACGGCAAGCGGCGGCGTGCAGCATCGAGGCGTGGGTTACGCTCTCAGGGCGAGAGAAGGGACACAACCGTCAAGTCATCCGTCAAAACCGAACCTTCAGTTCCACCCAGGCCCGCCGCGGGGCGCCCGGAGAAAAGAATGTCGCGCTCTGCGCCGGAGCGCTGCCGGCTTCCGGTCCGGTCGTATAGACCGGGTAGGGAAGGGACTGGATCGCTCCCCCGGCAGTCAGCGCGGTATTCGAGAGCCACGCCGCCGTATAGTACTTGTGGTTGAAAAGATTATCCATTTGCAGAATAAGTTGAAGGTGCGGGGTTAGATCGTAATGAGCTCGGAAGTTAGTAATCGCATAGCCCGGCGACACGCCGGGTCCGAGATAATAGACTCCGTCCGCTTTATAAGCATTGTTCTCGTTGCCCCGCGCATACGAGCTCGATACAAGCACTTCGTTGAGGTCGAACACGAGCTTCTTAGTAACTTGGAAGTCAATATAGGCTTTGCCGGATTGCTTCGGAATAAGTGGAATTCGATCTCCCGGCTGGACCGTGATGACGCCTCCTAATCCGGGATATCCCTCCAGTGCGAGGTTATTCGTGTTATTCGCCGAGCCGTCAAGCGTCTCGGTGCTCTGGTAAGTCGCCGACAGGAAAGTCCAGTCGAAGCCCAAGGTCGCTCGCCCCACGCGCCCATCGATATCCGCATCGACGCCCTTCCGAAGAGTCTTGGCGAAGTTCTGGAAATAGCCGGTTCCCGTCTGGGGCGCTGCGATAAACAGGATGTCGTTGCGGTTTTCGGATCGAAACGCGCCTACGTTCCACGTCACGTGGTGGAGCAACGGAATTTCGGGTGTCCCGCGCAGTCCCGCTTCCCAGGTATTCGTGACCACCTGCTGGAGCGGCGGATCGGAGGAGAGCGAGTTGGGCAGGCTACAGGGGGCGCTCGGGTCGGCGCAACCAAGTTCAATTGACGTCGGGGCGCGGCTGCCTTGCGAGTAGCGCGCATAGGCATTCACGGTTGCGACCGGGCTCCAGGTAATCCCCACGGCGGGGTTGAATCGCTGAAATGTATAGTCGCCATCGAGCGATCCGGGTCCGGGGATGGGGTTGAGCTGGTCGTAATTGTCGACGGTAAACCGGTTATAGCGTCCGGACACCGTTACGTTGACGGTCTTGGCAACGGTCAGAGTGTCGGTAAAGTAGAGACTCCAGTTGGGAGTGCGGCCGTGCAGGCCGACTGCTGTATCGATGGGCGAGCCATTGGCGCTGGTGGACCCATCCTGCCATGCGGGAACGCTGGTGAGCGTATAGTTCGGATTGACATAGGCGTAATCCGTAGTCTGCGTATAGGTGACGCTCCCGCGGTCGAGCAGCGCTCCGGCGGCGAACTGGTTCCGACCTAACGCTTTGGTTCCGATTGTGGGCGCGGTGATCCAAGTGAATTGCCCGGAAAACCCATACTCATTCTGGACTTCTTTCGAGTAGATGTTGACGCCGTCGCATGTCTGGTCCGGATCGCCCAGCTGCAGCGCTTCCGCAATGCAGGGCCACTTAGGGAACGGCGTATTCGCTATGGTTGCTCCGCCGGTGGGAAACCCGGTGTATCCAGCGGCGCTGAGCACCGCCTGTTCTTCCGCATTGGGCTGATAGATTAACCCGCCCTGCGCATCATCGTTGAAGTTCGCGTCAATGGCTTCCGTGCGGATGTTTCGGAACCAGGCATTCCCCGTGAATGTCAGGTTTTCAGTGAAACTGTGGCTCGCTATGAAGTTGAAGGCAGGGGAACGATTCGCAGTGCTGTCGGGGATCGAGTAGACGCTCGAATAGGTGGTCTCGAGCAGACGGTAATCCTGCAAGCCGTTTCCGATCAGCGTATTGTAGGCGTAGCTCATGGTCAGCGCGAGATCGGTCTTGCCCGTGCGCCAGCCGAGCCGCGCGAACCCCTGGCGGACATCCGACGGCGAGTCGAAGCGCCACCCCGATTCGTGAAAGCCGGTTCCCATCAGAAACCAGTTGAAACCGGTTGCACCGCCGCCGCCCCACTCGCCCTCGACCGCCTTCCGCCCGCTGCTGCCATATAACAGGTCCCCGCTCAGACCGGGGTTCGTGGCGCCGCTCTTCGTGGTAATCGAGAGCGCTCCACCCAAAGTGTTCAGTCCAAATAGCGGATCCGAGCCGGGAACAAGCGTGACGTCCGAGATCGCGTCTTTGGGAACCAGATCCCAGCTCACCACGTCGCCAAACGGCTGATTTTGCCGCACGCCGTCCAGGTAAACCGAAAGGCCCTCGGGCGTGCCGAGCAGCGGCGAAGCGGTGTAGCCGCGGAAGTTCACGTCGGGCTGGAACGGATTGCCCTGCATTTCGTTGAGGTACACGCCGTTGAGCCGCCGGTTCATGAGATCGCCCAACTCAAGCGCGCCACTGCTTGCGATATCGGCGGCGGTCGCCGTCTGAACAGGGCCCGCGATCTGGTTGATATCGAGATCCGTTCCGGATAGCGGCGTTGCGGAGACCACATCCACTTTCGAACTCTGGGCTCCCAGCCTCATCGAGACCGCACGCGCGATGGGCGTCGGCGACCGCACGTCGATCAGCACCGACGAAGTGACGAACCCGGCTCTGGAAAACTCCAGGCGGTAGCGGCCGTAAGGCACACCTCCGAGCGTGTATTCCCCATGCGCGTCCGTTTGAAAGCTGCGCTCCACTCCTGGAACCAGGCTCTCCAATTTCCCCGAAGCCTCCATACCGACGCCGGACGGGTCTTTGACTTGCACGTGGATTTCGCCACTCGAATTCTGGCCGTTCAGTGTCAGGCACGCAAACAACTGGATCACAGCACCGTAGAAGTAAAGCCCAACCCATCGCGGGGATCGAAATCCCAACCTGTGCATATATGGATATCCCGCGTGTTGACATTCTGTTCAGGGTTTTTTGCGGGAAGCGGCGTAGCCGGCCTAAAAACCGTGAACAAATCGATGGTGCGAGGAATGTAGTAGGTAACAGGAGTTGCGATCATCAAATAAGGAAATGCCTTCTCCTTTACCGGATCCGGCGATTCGACTTCCGCTCTTGTTGCGCCATGGCTCGCCGGAGCCCTGCCGGGACGGCAAGCTGCAGCAGGAAGTGCTCGACCTGTTTGAACAGTCCCGGGCCGGCTTGCTGCATTACCTCAGGTGCATCGGCGTGCAGGACTACGATGCCGAGGAAGTTGTTCAAGAAGTATTTCTCGCATTGTTTCACCATTTACGGCGTGGCCGAGATCAGCACAACTTGCGCGGCTGGGTGTTTCGCGTGGCTCACAATATCGGCTTGAAGCAGCTCTATCGAGCGCGGCGGAACGAAAGCCCGGAAGATGAGAGCTTCCTGCATCGTCAGGTCCACCCGGATCCGAATCCCGAACAACAGCTGAGCGCGCAGCAGCGGCAACAGACACTGCTGGCCGCGTTTCGCGCGCTACCCGAGCTGGACCGTCGTTGCCTGCACCTGCGTTCGGAGGGCTTGCGCTATCGCGAGATTGCCGAAGTCGTGGGAATTTCGCTGGGTTCCGTCGCGCAATCTCTAGCGCGATCGTTAGAGCGGCTTCGCCGCGCGGACAGGAAATCCTAAGATGCTTCAAGATCGTCATCCGTCGGACGAGGAATTGCTGCTGGCAGGAGACGGCGAATTGCCCTCGCGCCGAGCCGCCCAGGTGCGCGCGCATCTCAGTTCCTGTTGGCACTGCCGGGCGCGGGCAGGCCGGATTGAATCCACGATTGCGGACTTCGTTCGCGCTTATGAAGACTCCGGAGAGTCGTTTCCGCCTATGGAGGGCCCACGCGCGTTATTGAAGGCCCGCCTGGAAGAATCAGCCAATTCGCGGCCGACCGGGTCCTGGCTGGATTTTCGCTCGGCCGTCGCGGTGCTTACGGTTCTAACGGTCGCGTTCGGCGCGCTCGTCGGACTCGCGCTTCGTACCCGGAATCATGGGCGCTCGAACTTCGTAGCCCTGACTGAGCCGCGATTTTCGCTAACCCCAGGGGCGATTCGGATCGCAACCCGAGACGAAATCTGCCGGGAGGGCATGACGGAGAAAGCCGCGCTGCCGGCATCCCTCAAGAGCAGAGTATTCGAGGAATATGGGATGTCGCCCGGAAGAAATGCAGATGCATTCGAAGTCGACTACCTGGTTACGCCGGAGCTCGGCGGGGCCGCGGACATTCGCAATCTCTGGCCGCAACCGTACGCGTCAACCGTTTGGAACGCGCGGGTGAAGGATGAGTTGGAAGATCGGCTACATGAATTAGTCTGTTCCGGAGAAGTCGACTTAGCGACGGCCCAGCACGATATCGCAACGGACTGGATTTCGGCGTACAAGAAGTATTTTCATACGGACAAGCCGTTCTGACGCGTGACGCTTCCTAAAAGTGAATCTTCACCGCCGCCTGTACTAATCTCGGCGCCGCCGCGCTCACGACGCTCCCGAAGTTCGAGTCGTTGACTTCTCCGTCAACCGAAGCCGGCCCATAGAATTGCGCGTGATTGAACACGTTAAAGGCTTCAAGCCGGATATCGAGCGACTTCGATTCCGTAAGGCTCACGGTTTTGCTGATCTGCATATCGAAATTCTCGATGCCGGGGCCATGGAAGAACCGGCGCGCCGCATTGCCCAATTGCCCAAGTGTCTCGAGGGTAAATGTACTGGTGTTGAATTCAGGCTTGCCGTTGCGCGGGTTTGTATTGATATCGAGCGGGCCGCCCAGATACTCCGGCGTATCCAATAATTGGTTATTGATGCCGTTCCCGAGGGTACCCAGCAACGAACGGTCGGAATCGTCGAACAAGGTGACGGGAAATCCCGTGCTGAATCGGGTTGTGCCCGACAGACTCCATCCCGTGGTGAGGCGGTTTCGCGAAAAGAAGCGATCGAACGGCAAGGCATACGTGTAAGTCGCAACAAAGTTGTGCGTCATATCCCAGGAAGAGATCACGCGCGTCAGATTGAGATTGAACGGGTTGGTTTGCTCCCCGAGGTTGGATGCATCATCAATGGACTTGGAATATGTGTAGCCGAGGAGGAGCGTTCCGTTACTACCCGCATTGATGCGCAGGTTCGCTTCGAGCGCGTTGTAATCGGAATTCCCGATCGTCTTCTGAGCCGTGGTGGACCCGAAGTTTGGACCTAAGCCAACGCGCGTTCCCTGATAAACTTTGCCCGACGCGGATGTATAGACGGCGTCTTCGCCAAAGGGTCCGCAAGTAGAACTCCCCGGCGCTACTTCGCTGGGTTGGCTTAGACTCAGACATAGAGCCGGGTTGCCTAGGTTCTGCGGCACTAATACAAGCAGGTGATGACCCTCATTGCCTGCATAACTGAGCGTTAAAAGCGCCTTCCCGGCGACCTGGCGCTGGATCGAGAACATGTAGTTTTCAGTGTAGGGAACCGCGTTGCGGTAGTAGAAAAACGGATCGGCGCTGATTGGCGTTACCGCGGCAAAGTTAAAGCCGGTATAAGGATTCGTTGCCGAGACATTATGCGGCGGAAAGTTCAGGGGAAACGGATCGGTGTTCTGTACGCCGTTCGACGAATTAATGTACGGCGTAGAAAAGAGCGGCGGTTCCGGACTTAGGTAGTTGTATCCGTAAGGTGGAACTCCGTACATGACACCGGCTGTCAATCCCGGGTATGCCGTATAGAAGATTCCGTAGCTGGCCCGGATGCTGCTCTTACCGGAATCGCCAAATAGCGTATGTAGAAACCCGTTCCGGAAATCCGGCGAGTACGCAACGCCGAGCCGAGGCGCGAAATTGTGGTACTTGGAGGGGGACAGCGTCGGAGGAATCCCCGGATCGCCCGGAACGACCAATCCGTTCATCGCATTTGGATACAGAACCGATTGCTCTCCCGGGACGATTGTCTGGATCTGATTGTACTTCTCCCACCAAGGCATGATCAGATCCCAACGCACGCCTAAGTTGAAAGTCAGATTGTTTCTTACCTGCCAGCTGTCCTGTACAAACGCTCCGCCGTACCGGTTTCGCAGATAGAAGCTCTGGCCGGAGGTCTGGGTAAAATTACTCGGAAACCCCAGCAGAAAATCGGCGAAGGCGGAACCGGTTTCGGTCCCATCGATATTGAAGGTTCCGTTGAAGGTGGCATTGGGATACTCATTGACCTGGTCGGCATGGAACTGGCCGCCGAACTTCAATGTATGCCGCCCCAGGACCTTAGATGCCGTATCGCTGAGATAAAGCGTGTTATTCCATTGGTCAACGTTCGTGATCGGAACTCCCATTACGAACGAAGGAAATACGATGTTCTCGACGCCTTCAAACTGGGGCGCCTGGACGACGATGCCCGGGGTCCCCACCCCGGTCACAAAACCCTGCGACTGAAGACTAACTCCTAAACCGCCATGCGGTTGGCCAATAACGTTTGCGTTCCGCAGAAAGCCCACGTGGAATTCATTGACAGCGGTCGTCCGGATGGTGCGCGTGTTGCCGATCGTCACCATCTGTGCTTGCCCAATGGTAAGTGCGTCGAACCCAGGAATGCTCGCGCCGCCTTGACCCCCTGGGTAAGGGTTGTCAAGCTGATAGTTATCGATAAAGTAGTAGCCGAATATCTGGCCCCATCGGGTATTTGCGTCGATTCGCCCCGAACCCTTATCGTCCCTTACCGTCTCCGGATTCGCCGACGTAGCGAACTGGTCCGTGCCGATATTCGGCGTCGGGATGTACTTCAATAAGTTCAGGGCCGGCGCCGACCACGCGCTCGTCGGAATGGTTGCGTTTGGAAGTACACAGGAAGCCGAGCTGGTGCATCCAGGTGTATAGTATGGCTCGCCTTGTGTTACTTGATAGCCCAGCTTCTGTGTAAGGAGCGCGGCCGTGTACGAACCACTAACCGTCCCCGTCAAAGAACCAGCCATATCACTGAGATTGCCGGACCGGTCCTGCACGGACGGAACGGTAGTCTCAGCTGAAGTAATTCCTTCCAGCGTCCGCGTTCCCTGATAATCGACGAAGAAGAAAATCTTATCCTTCTTGATCGGTCCTCCTATAGTCCCGCCGAACTGATTCTGCCGGTAAGCGCCGCGAGTGGCGTCAAAGAAGTTCTTGGCGTCCAAGTCTGTGTTTCGGAGGAACTCGAACGCCTCACCGTGGAACGATTTGCTGCCGGATTTTGTGACCACATTGATCAGGCCGCCGTTATAGTTGCCGTATTCCGGATCGAAGTTGTTAGTGAGTACACGGAATTCCTGAATGGAATCAAGGTCAGGGATGACCGAAGTTCCTCCGTTCATATGCTCCTGCACGTCGACCGCATCGACCATGAAGCCGTTGGCCGATTCACGCTGACCGTCGATGGAAACGTCTCCGGGATTCAGATCGCCCGACGGATTGATCGTGCCCGTGACCCCGGCCATGATCACGGAAGTGGGCGTAAGCGTGGAGATCGGGCTGACGCCGGGTTGGATCGCCAGCAAATCCGTATAGCTGCGCCCGTTGAGCGGGATCGCCTCGATCTCCTTTTCGGAAACGACTTCTCCCAGGTGAGTCGCGACGGTGTCGACTTGGGTTTCGATTGCCCCTTCCGTGCTGGTGACGGTTACCGCGTCGGATTGCGACCCCAACTCAAGGGATACGTCGATCCGTACCGCGGCATCGGTGTCAACCGTCAAGTTATTCTTTTGCAGGGGTTTAAAGCCCGCGGCTTCGACCCTCAAGGTGTAGTGACCTACAGCGAGAGCGGGGAACGAATAGAAGCCATTCGGGTCGGAAGCGGTTCGAAAAATGGAGTTCAGGTCCGTGTTGGTGAGGGTCACCTGGGCATGCGGGACAGAGGCGCCGCTCGGGTCCCTAACGACCCCGGAGATACTTCCTCCCGCGACTCCCCAGGCTCGGTTCCCGGTTAACATAAAGAGCGCCAGAATCACAGCGCGTGCGATTGGTGGGGCCATTCGCTCCTTCCTTTGGCTCACTTTGAGCCGACTGCGTACTGAGCGATTCGCATACGTCTTTCAAATACGTGCTACGCCCGATGATTGGATGTAGGGTAGCACGAAATCAAATTTCGTATGCGACCGCGGGAAACGGATCGCGCATCCGCTCGGCTTCGAGGGCGGAATATCTCGTCCTTAACGGCCCGGCGAATGCAATCCGCGCGCGGGCGCGAAACGGTCAATTTACCCTGAGGGTGGCTGCATCGAACGGTAGTAACGACCCGTATCACTTCCAAAAACACCTCGCCGATTTGCGTTTTTCGCAATTTGCGTACATAATTACGCAAGATGCGGAAGCTGAAGATGTTGGATGCGCTGATGCCCAAGACGCGTCAAGGCGTTCTCGCGGCTACCCTCGTCCAGCCTGAGAAAGCTTGGTACGTCTCAGAGTTAGCCCGCCGACTAGGTGTGCCCTCCTCTAGCTTGCAGCGGGAACTGCATTCCTTGACTGAAGTAGGCGTCCTCAAGACCTATCGCCAAGGCCACATGGTCTATTACCAGGCCAACAGAGACTCGCCGGTGTTTCCCGACCTACGCGGCTTATTGATTAAAACGGCCGGTCTGGTCGAAATACTGGCGGAGGCGCTCAAACCCGTCGCTTCGAGGCTCCGTACCTCGTTCATCTACGGCTCAATCGCAGCTGAGAGCGAGCAGAGCGACAGTGACATCGACCTGATGCTGGTGGGAGACGTATTGCCGGCCGATCTGGCACTCCCCCTGCGGCGCGCGCGGGAGTTGTTGGGCCGGGAGATCAATCCGACCGTCTACACGCCTGCGGAGTTTAAGAGGAAGCGGGCAGCAAACGACCCGTTTCTCACGCAGGTGTGGAGCAATGCCAAACTGTTTGTGTTAGGCAGCGAGAATGAATTGGACAAAGCTGCTGGCGGATAACCGGGTGACGGCGCTTCCGCCCAGCAAGGCTGAGTTGGACAACCTTCGGTCAATTGTTAGCCGAAGTTTAAGCGACGTGAAATCCGCAGGTTTATCGGCGGACGCTCGCTTTGTGCTCGCCTACGACGCGGCACGGACTCTCTCGCTGCTCGTTGTGCGCGCGGCGGGTTACCGGCCGCGCACTGTCGGGGACACTACAACACTTTTCTGGCGCTGGAAGTGGCCGATCCGGCGTTTGCGATGTTGTCGGCTTATTTTGATGGTTGCCGCGTCAAACGCATAGCTGTGAGTACGATTTTGCCGGCGGTGTTTCGGATACCGACGCCGAGGGTCTACTAGAGACTGTGCGGCAGTTTGCCGTCGATGCCGAAGCATGGATCCAAGCGCGCGATCCGCGGTTGGCGTAACGAACACGACCGCTGACCCCCGAGTAAAATCGGGTATGCCCCGTAGCTCAAGAGTTCCGATCGTTCAGGTCGATGCCTTTACTGCCGTGCCTTTCGGCGGCAACCCCGCAGCCGTGTGCGTCACCGATGCCCCGCTCGAAGAATCGTGGATGAAGTCCGTCGCGATGGAAATGAACTTATCCGAGACGGCTTTTCTCCATCCGCAAGACGACGGCTTCGCTCTACGTTGGTTTACTCCCGCGATCGAAGTCGCTCTGTGCGGCCACGCCACCCTTGCAAGCGCGCACGTACTCTGGCAAGATGGGCACTTACCCGTCGGCAAGCAGGCGCGCTTCTATACTAAGAGCGGCTTACTTACGGCGGACTTAGTCGCCGACAGTGACGGCTGGATCGAACTGGATTTCCCGGCCAAGAAGAGCGAGCCGGCAGATGCTCCGCCGCAGCTTCTCGAAGCGCTTGGGATCGACGCCGTGTATGTGGGCCGCAATCAGTTCGACTATCTGGTCGAAGTCCAATCGGAAGAGCAGTTGCGCGCCATTACTCCGGATCATACGCAGCTTCGCAAGCTGCCTGTGCGCGGTGTCATCGTGACCAGCCGCAGCGATGCATACGACTTTGTGTCGCGCTTTTTCGCGCCGGGTTCAGGCATTGATGAGGATCCCGTCACGGGTTCGGCGCACACCGCGCTCACGCCTTACTGGGCGGCGAAACTCGGCAAAACCGAGATGCGCGCGTTCCAGGCATCCAAGCGCGGAGGGCAGCTCCGCGTGCGTCTGGACGGCGATCGCGTCAAGATGGCCGGCCAGGCAGTTACGGTTCTCCGCGGCGAACTGTTAGTCTGATCGCTTGCAGGCACCCGACGAGCCGCCGCCGATCTTAGGAACCTGGCGCAACATTTACGTCGTGGTGCTGGTCTGGCTGGCGATCGTCATCGGCCTGTTGTACGCGTTCTCGCGAGCCTTCGCATGACGGCTCTCGACTGGGTCGTACTTCTCGCAACACTGTGCTCGATCGTCGGCTTCGGCTTATACAAAGGCCGGGGCAGCAGGACCGTCAGCCAATATCTTCTGGCCAACAGGACCATGCCCTGGTACGCGATGGGGCTCTCCATCATGGCCACGCAGGCCAGTGCGGTTACTTTCATCTCGACCACCGGTCAGGCGTACGCGGATGGCATGCGCTTCGTGCAGTTCTACTTCGGACTGCCGATTGCCATGACGATCCTCTGCGCCACCGCCGTGCCGCTGTTTCATCGCGCCGGGGTCTATACCGCGTACGAGTATCTGGAGCGCCGCTTCGACGCCAAGACGCGCGCGCTGGCCAGCGTTGTCTTTCTGATTCAGCGCGGCCTGGGCGTCGGTATCGCACTCTATGCGCCCGCGATCGTACTGAGCATCATCCTCGGTTGGGACGATCGAATCACCACGCTGCTGATCGGTGGACTGGTGATCGTCTATACCGCAACGGGCGGCATTCCGGCGGTCACCTGGACGGATGTGCTGCAGATGGGCATCATCTTCTGCGGCCTGATCCTCGCGTTCATCATGGTGATCCATAACCTGCCGTCCAACGTCTCGTTCATCGACGCGGTGTACTTAGCCGGGGCTGCGGGAAGGCTCAACGCGGTGGTCACGCGGTTCGATCTCAATGACCGCTATACCCTGTGGAGCGGACTTCTCGGCGGGACGTTTCTCGCCCTGGCTTACTTCGGCTGCGATCAATCGCAGGTGCAGCGCTACCTGACCGGCAAGAGCATCGCGCAAAGCCGTCTCGGACTGCTATTCAACGCGATGCTCAAAGTGCCCATCCAATTCTTCATTCTGTTCGTAGGCGCGATGGTGTTCGTGTTTTATCTGTTCACTCCGCCGCCGCTGTTGTTTCAACCGAAGGCTCTCGAGGCCGCCAAACAAAGCGCGGCGTGGCCGGATGTTCAAACTACTTTCGATACCGCGGCCGCGGCGCGAACCGGGGCTGCTTACGCGTTCATCGACGCCCGGCATAAGAACGATGCGCGCGCGCTTGCCGACGCGCGCGGCCGTCTGGAAACCGCGCAGCAACAGCTGAACGCTGCCCGGGGGCAGGGAATCGCGGCCTACCTGAGCCGATCGAAAGAGAAAGCTTTTAACGACACAAATTACGTCTTCCTGACGTTCGTTACGCATCACCTTCCCGCCGGAGTCATCGGCTTAGTAATAGCCGTCATCTTCTCGGCGGCCATGTCTTCCAGCTCGGGTGAGATTAACTCTCTTGCCACGGTGACCGTGATCGATATCTACAAGCGCCACATCCGCGGCGGTGCTTCGGATCGCCACTACTTACTGGTCTCGCGGATCGCGACCGTGTTTTGGGGCCTCTACGCCGTGGCCTTCGCGCAATACGCGCGCACGCTCGGTTCGCTAATCGAAGCAATGAACATGATAGGATCGCTTTTCTACGGAACGCTGCTCGGGGTGTTCACCCTGGCCGTGTTTGTGAAGCGCGCCAACGGTACGGGAGCTTTCTTCGGGATGCTGGCGGGTGAGGCGGCCATTCTTTCAGCGGCGCGCTTCACTGGGATTTCGTTTCTTTGGTACAACGTGATCGGCGCGGCGGTGGTGATTGCGATAGGCTCGTTAATCAGTTTTATGGGCTTGCAAAATATTGACCTCCAACGGAAGGGAGACGAACGATGAAGCTGGCCCAGGTCGCGCTGACCGTGAACGACGTATCGCAGGCCGTCCCGTTCTATCGCGATGTGCTCGGCCTGAAGCTGCTGTTCGAACAGCCGAAGCTCGCCATGTTCGACGCCGGCAGTGCGCGGTTGATGCTCAGCGGTTTCCCGCGGGACGAAAACAACCCTGAGTCGGTGCTTTACTACTCCGTGGACGATATGCAGAGCGCATGGGAGGAATTGACCGTGAAAGGTGTCGATATTGTGACTGAACCGCGAATGGTAGGCAAAATGGAAGGTCGGGAATTTCATGTCGCGGTGATTCGCGATCAGGACCGGCGCATGGTCGGCATCATGAGTGAGGTGCGGGGTTGATGCCGCCGCTCGCTCTCTTACTTGCCACGACGCGCCTGGTTTCACTCAGTCCCGTAGATATCTCGATCATCGCGCTTTACTTCATCATGGTGATCGGCATCGGGCTTTACCTGCGCCGGTTCACCACCACGGGCGAAGACTTCTTTCTCGCCGGGCGCGACATGACCGCGTGGATCGCGGGACTTAGTTTCCTGGCCGCGAACTTAGGGTCGCTCGAACTAATGGGCTGGGCCGCATCGGCCTATCAATACGGCATCCTGGCCACCCATTGGTATTGGATTGGCGCCATCCCGGCCATGTTATTCCTCGGCCTGGTGATGATGCCCTTCTACTACATCTCGAAGACGCACTCGGTTCCGGGATATCTGAAGCTGCGCTACGGCGAGCCCGCGCGCGTTCTCTCGGCGGTTACCTTCGGCTTCATGACCGTGCTGATGAGCGGCATCAACATGTACTCGATGGCGCTGGTGATGAAGATCGTACTCGGCTGGGATATCAACTTCAGCATCTGGGTTTCGTCACTTACCGTCGCGGCTTATGTGTTCCTCGGCGGCTTACTCTCGGCGATCTTCAACGAGGTGCTGCAGTTTGTGTTGATCTGGTTCGGCGCCATGCTGATTTCGATCCTCGGCCTCGTCGAAGCGGGCGGCTGGAGCGGTATGGTCGCGCGGATTCACCAGAACTTCCCCGGCCAGGATTACACGCATCTGTGGAGCACGCTGGGTCACTTCAGCGATAACCCGATGGGCATCCACTGGACCGGTATCGTGCTCGGCCTCGGGTGGGTGATCTCGTTCGGCTATTGGACCACCGACTTCCTCGTCGTCCAGCGCGTTCTTGCCGCCAAGGACTTACGCACGGCGCAGCTGGCTCCGGTCATCGGCGCGGGCTTCAAAATGGCCGTTCCGTTCATCGTGATTCTGCCCGGCCTGCTGGCGCTGGCCGTCTTGCCGGAGCACCTGATGGGTGAAGCGCAGGCCAATGCTACCGGCGGGCACAGCTATAACGAAGTGCTGCCCCTAATGCTGGCGCGTTATTGCGGACCCGGTCTGCTCGGCCTAGGTATCACCGCGCTGATTGCGGGGTTCATGTCCGGGATGGCCGGCAACGTCAGTGCCTTCGCGACCGTCTGGACTTACGATATCTACCGCCCGTACATTAAGCCCGCGGCAACGGACGATCACTACGTCGGCGTGGGCCGCTGGTCGACCGTAATCGGCGTCCTGATCAGCATCGGCACGGCGTATCTGGTGATGCAGTTTCTCAGCATCATGGACTATGTTCAAGCGCTGTTCAGCTTCTTTATCGCGCCGCTGTTCGGGACCGTGGTTTTGGGAATGCTCTGGAAGCGGGCGACGGGCCCGGGAGGTTTCTGGGGCCTGCTCTGTGGAACCGTGTCTTCCATCGGCATGTGGTTATGGGTGAAAGTCGATCCCAGCGCGCTGCGCTATGTCGCCATGTCGGTCAACGCGAAAGACATGGCGGAGAATATGTATCGGGCCTTGTGGTCATGGATCATCTGCGTTACGGTTACTGTCGTCGTTAGCCTGATGACGCGGCCGGACCCCACGCGTAGTCTGGCGGGCTTGGTGTATGGTGAAACCAATATCCCGTCGAATGCGGCGGTTCCGATCTATAAGCGGCCGTTGTTCTGGGCCGGAGTCGTCGCGGTTGTATTTGTGATTCTGAACATCATCTTCTGGTAGGCGGCTATGCACGGACATAAAGGCATGATCTCGATCTGGTTTTTCATTGGCGTGCTGCTACTGGCCTATGGCGTCATCATTCTTGGCGCGTCAACCTATTACGCGGTGAATCCGCCGGAGCATCCCTTAGTGCTGGCGAACCTTCACGCCGGGGTCTACTGGGGCGCGCTGCTGATGTTATTAGGGGGAATCTACACAATCAAGTTCCGCCCTGGAAGCGCAACACGGTTATGAACTCTCGTCGCGACACCCTAAAGCATCTCGTCGCGATCGGTACCCTGGCCGCCGTGCCGTCGGCATCGGGGCAAGACGCTCATCTTCCCGACGCCCACGCCTCCGACCAGTCCGGCTACGAACATTCGCCGTACAAAGCTCCGGCGATACCTCCGTTCGCCCCGCAAACGTTCAGCGCCGCGGAAGGCGCGATCGTTTCCCGCATCGTCGACCTGATTATTCCCGCCACCGATACTCCGGGCGCACTTGCCGCGGGCGTGCCACAGTACATCGATCATGTCGCGGCAACGAATTCCGCGCGTCACAGGGTGATTGTCGAGGGACTCGCGTGGATCGAAGCGCAATCCCGTTCGGTTCACGATCACGCGTTCGTCGAGTTGGAACCCGAACAGCAGATTGCGCTCTTAACCGCTGCCGAAAACGATACCGAACGCGCACCTTTCTTCCACGCGATGAAAGACTTGACGGTGGACGGCTATTACACCTCCTACAGTGGACTTGTGGAGGAGCTCGGGTACCGCGGAAACCAGATGCTTGCGTCCTTTCCCGGCTGCACCCACGATCACGAGCTCTAACTCCTGGCACTCGTTCTCGCTGTCGTTGCCTTCGCGTTTATCCTGTTCACTCCCGGCTACGCGCTCGCGTTTGCTCTAAATCTATTTGACTTCCGGCGCCTGGGGCCCGTATGGAAGTGCGCTGCCGCTATCCCCGTCGCGATTGCCGTCACTCCCATCATCGTGTATTGGATCGGCCGCGTCTGGACACTGAACGCGGTCTGGGGTCTCGAAGCGATCGCCCTGCTGGTCTTTCTAATCGCGGGCGGACCCCGCGTACTCTTACGCCTGCCGCGAGCCGCTTTCTGGATCGTCCTGATCTGGTCGATCGTCGCACTGCTCGCGCTGGCCGACATCGCTATCGGCAATCGCCTCTATCTCTCGACCGCCATCTACGATCACTATCTACGAGTGGCCATCACGGACGCCATCACCCGGACCGGCATTCCTCCGTTGAACCCGCAGTATTTCCTTAAGGGCGGCGCGCCGCTGCGCTACCACTACTTCTGGTTCGCGCTCTGTTCGCTGGTCGACCGTCTGGGTCTGGGACCGCGCGCCGCGCTCACCGCATCCTGTGTTTGGGCCGGTCTGGGTCTGATGTCGCTCGTCGCTCTGTTCGTTCATTTCCGGAATCCGGCACTCGCCCGCTCCCGAACGCTGCCGGCGATCGCGCTTCTCGCCGTGACGGGCCTCGATATCCTCCCCGTGCTGTTACGTCTCCCGCGACATATCGATCCCGATATGGAATGGTGGAACGAATCCGTTTACTCCTGGATCGGCGCAGTTACGTGGGCGCCGCACTATATCGCCGCGTTGGTGGCCGGCTTCACGGGCGTTCTATTTCTCTTACAGGCCGCCGAGGGAAACCGGGGCGCGCGTTACGGCGCATGGTTCACCCACGCCACGGCTGCGGGCTTCGCGTTCGCTTCCTGCGCCGGTCTCAATTTCTATGTCGCACTCGCGTTTGCGGCATCTCTTGCCGTCTGGTTTGTGATTACGCTATTCCGGCGGTGGAATCTCCACTCCGTTGTATTACTTGCCGCGGGAGTGATCGCGCTCCTTCTGATCGGCCCCTATCTTGTCAGTCTGGATTCGCAGACCGGTTCCGGCTCGCCGCTTCTGAGCTTCGCCGTCCGGGACTTCTTTCCACTGCACCGGCTAACCGGTCCAAATCCGCCGGGAATTCTTCGCCTTGCTTTTCTACCCTTCAATTACCTGATTGAGCTCGGGTTCTTCGCGCTCGTGCTCATTTGGGCGGCACGTATAGGGAAGCCCCTTTCCCGCAGCGAGGTGAACCCACTCGATCTCGCGCTTATCATCTTTATTGCAGTTCCTCTGTTGCTTGCCTCCTTCTTCCGTTCCGGACACTCCGGAAACAACGATTTCGGTAATACGGCGCCTCTATTAGCGCAATTTGTGCTTGTTCTTTGGGGATCTGACTTCCTTTGTACTCGCCGCACCCTACCGCGCGCCTGGCGTATTACAGCCGCTGCTCTTCTGGTCACCGGTATCCTTAGTTCTCTATACGAGTTGACGATTGACCGTTTCTACTTTCCGCTAGCCGACGCCGGTATTGTGCCGCCGGCAATTAGCCAGGACCGTCATATGGCCGAGCGGGCTTACGCCATTCGTTCTCTTTACCTGGATCTCGGTCGCGTCACGCCACGCGCCGCGGTGTTCGAAACCAACCCGGACCGCGCGTTCGATGATGTCTTTTACGGTTTATACGCCCGCCGTCAGATGGCCGCGGGCAGCATGGAGTGCGGAACCGCGTTCGGAGGCGACCCGCGAACCTGCCTCGCGTCAATCGGCCTGATCACCTCAGTGTTCCATTCCGCCGCGCCCCCGATTATTCTCAATTCGCTCGGGATTGACCTGGTCATATTTACAGATAGCGATCCGGCATTTCACGAGGAATTCCCGGGAACTCGGAAGTTAATAGCGGGACAATATAGTCAGTTCGCGCAAGCGGTGTTCACTCATTAGGGCTTTTAGATACATCCTTGCGAATCTTGACTCACATATATCGGACATCGGCTTTCTGTTTGCCGACCTTTGACAGGTAAAATTGAGTGCAACTGCTTCGCAGCTTTTCCAGGAGGAATTTCTAATCGTGCTTCGATTTTCAGTAACAAACCTTACGCTTGCCTGCGCAATAGCCGCTGCTTTGCCTTTCGCAGCTTCGTCCCAGACTTACACGATCGTCTACGATTTTTCAAACTCCGGAGTTCCTCATGTTTCCCAACCGGTTGGAACTCCGATCATCACGTCAGCCGGCGATATCTTTGGGATCTCGTACAACGGCGGCCTGAATGGATGCGTAACCGTCGGCGGCGCCTGTGGCACGTTCTTCAAGCTAACGGCCCCTGCGACCGCGGGCGCCGGGGTCACCGAAACAACCATCTACGACTTCGTGGGCGGCCCTAGCGGAGGAGCCCCGAATGCCAATCCGATTTACGTTGACAACGCGTTTTTCGGGACGACTTACGGAGGAGGTTCCGCTGTTCCCTTCACGGGCAACGGCACCGTATACCAACTTACGCCAAGCGTAAGCGGCTACACCTACAGCGTGATTTACACGTTCCAGGGCGGCACTGACGGCTCGCGTCCGACCTTCATGACAACTCTGAACGGCACGATGTACGGAATCACTAACTTCGGTGGGGGGGCAACCAATGTTGGAATTGTTTACTCATTGACTCCCGGGGCCTCGGGCCAGCCGTACACGGAGACGATCATTCACACCTTCAACGGCACCAGCGACGGCGGAGTTCCGCAGTACATTGTCGCTTATGGCGGAAGCCTTTACGTATCGCTTTCGAACAACGGCGCATATCAAGGCGGCACCATGGTCGAACTAACGCCTCCGACGAGCGGCAACGTCTGGACGGAGACGGTCCTCTTCTCGTTCGGCGGGTCCGCGAGCAGTGCTTACAATCCCGAGGGATTCGGGTTCGGCAATGACGGCTATATTTACGGAGCGGCTGAGCTGGGCGGCAGCGGGCCCTGCACGTTTAACGGGAAACCGGGCTGCGGAGCGATCTTCCGGTTGAAGCCTCCCTCTAGTGGCAGCACCTGGACCTATCTCCCGATTTACACGTTTCAAGGCGGAGTCGATAGCGGCGCGCCATATGCGCCCCCTGCTTTCGACAACAAAGGCAACATTTACGTCACCAGCACCGGCACGGCGGTTTCTCCCAAGAGCTATGGAGCTGTCCTGGAACTCTCACCCGCAGGTGATGCTTTCACGCCCATTTTACTGCACACGTTCTCGGAAACCGAGGGAGGCGATCCGGCCGGATTGGTTCAATTCGGGCCTAAGGGCGGAATCTTCGGATTCGCGACGTTCGGCGGCGCAGGCGCTAATGGAGTCACTTACGCGATCGTTCCGAGTTGCCCCTGCTAACGCTGCAGGCGCAACCAAAAGGGCTAACCGAGCGGCTTACGCGCTGGTTCCTTAGGTCACTCAGAAGCGCAAAGGGCACGATCCCCCGCCAAACCGCAGAGATCTAGAGAAGCCTCGCGGAAGTTCAACACCGGTAGTTCTTCAACACCGGTAGTTCTTCAACACCCGTAGTTCTTCAACAAGAGACGAACCCCGCCGCCCGAAAGTGGCGGGGTTCGTCCGAGTATTAAGCGGCAGTGCCGGCTAGAGCGCGAATCCGCCCCGCCTTCTCCAGTTCCCCGTAAATAAACCGGTAAGTCTTAGCAAGCCCTTCTTCAAGAGAAACCCGGGGTTCCCACCCCAACACTTCCCGCAATCTTGAGTTATCGCTGTTCCGGCCGCGAACCCCTTGGGGAGCGGTCAGGTTATGCTTCCGCTGGACGGTTTTCCCCGCGATCTTAGACACCAGATCCACCAACTCATTGATTGAAATCAGCCGGTCCTGGCCAAGATTCAGCGGTTGAGGATAATCGGACCGCATCAATCGGTAAATGCCTTCAACACAGTCATCGATATAGCAGTAAGATCGCGTTTGCAACCCGTCGCCCCAAACCTCGATGGTGCCGCCGTCTTCCACCAGCGCGACTTTCCGGCAAATCGCAGCGGGCGACTTTTCGCGGCCGCCGTCGTAAGTGCCCAGGGGACCGAAGATGTTATGAAACCGTACGACGCGCGTCTCTAGTCCGAAGTCCTCCCGGTAATGCCTGCAGGTGCGTTCGAAGTAAAGCTTCTCCCACCCGTATCCGTCTTCCGCATCCGCCGGATAGGCGTCATCTTCCTTCAACGGCGTAACATTGGATTCCTTTTGCCGGTACCCCGGATAAACACAAGCGCTCGATGTGAACAGGAACCGCTTGGCGCCATTGACCCGCGCGGCCTCAATCGAGTTCATATTGATCATCGTGCTGTCGCGGACAATCACGGCCTTATTGGACTCGATATAGCCGATGCCGCCCATCTCCGCGGCGAGCCCGTACACTTCTTCCATACCCGCGGTAGCCTGCAGGCAGTTATCCCAGCGCCTCAGGTCCAGTATCTGGAAATCATGCGCGGCGGTAGGTTCGTACTCGGGATACTTTAGGTCGACTCCGCGAACATAGCAACCGCGCTCTACCAGATACCTCACCAGGTGATGGCCGATAAACCCGCCCGCGCCCGTCACCAGCACTCGCTTTGACATGAATCAATTCTCTCCTGTTTGGAACCTGAGGATGCGCAGCTTTTGTAATGCCCATAACGGCGGAAACACAGCCGTGATCAGTAAGTATCGTTTCCAGAGCCGGGTGGGCTCGCGGGTCAGCCGGAAGAACCATTCCAGACCATTGCGCTGCATCCATTTGGGCGCTTGCTCCACGCGCCCCGCGTGGAAGTCGAAAGCCGCTCCGACTCCGAA
>NZ_CAJCHS010000077.1 GCF_903970205.1 Nevskia soli
TCTTCAATCCCGGCGCGCATCGCCGCGTTCGGCGGACAAAACGGCAGGCGCGGTGGACCGCCGTAGTAACCCATCAGTTCCATCGCGTATTTGAGCGCGCCGACTCCGCCGGTCTTCGCGATTTCCAGACCCGCAAGGCGGTTCTGCCAATCGAGTCCCGCGGCCCTCTCGCGCGTGCGGAACGCTTCCCATACCGTAATGGCCGCATAGGGGACCGCGCTCGCCAGGGGCAGCAGCGCCGCGGTGGCGCCCTGCTCGAAGCTTTCGAACAACCGCGCGGGATCGTCGGCGATCGACTGACCAACGATCGCAATCACATTCGGATGCGCCGTGACCTGTTCCATGTGCTCAGGCAGAACATCGGCCGCGATCACCGGGAGCGGCGAACGATCTGCAACCGAGCGCAGATACAAGCTTGGTTCGAACCCCTGCGCAACGAACCCGGTATACCGCGGCGCGGAACAGATCACGGCATGGAACCCGGTGTCCGCGGCCCGCTTTGCCAATGCAGCGCTGATGTGAACGCCCGGGGCACTGCAATCCGCAATCAGCAGCTTGCCCGCGGCCGCGTGCTTTGCGCCCATCTCCCACAGCGCCACCTTCTCTTCTTCGCGCAACAACGGACCTTCCCCAGCGGGCGTTCCGAACGCATAGCCGCTCACGCTCGTGCGGTTCCACCTCACCACGTTGTGCTCTACTTTTACTTTGTAGATTTCGCCGTTCGCATCGAACGGCGTTGCCGCCGCCACGAAGATTCCCTGGAGTTTCATCTGATTCCATGTTCGCTCTAGTCCTCGAATGCACCCATGAAGCGCGCGATCTGCTCATCGCCGATCTCTGGGAGGCGGGCGTCGCCGGCATCACGGAAACACCCGAGGGACTGCGCGCATTCTTCGAAGATGAAGCCGATCGAGCGGCTTTGCAAACTCAATTCGGAGGCGCGATCGAGGAAACGGAAGAGCGCGACTGGGTCGCCGAGTCGCACGAATATTTGCAGCCGATGCGCGTCGGCGCGCGCTTCTTCCTGGTTCCCGAATGGCGCGACGATCCGGCTCCTGAAGACCGCATCCGGATTCGCGTCAACTCCGGACTGGCGTTCGGAACCGGCGCGCACGAATCGACGCGGCTCTGTCTCGAAGCGCTTGAAGAGCTGATCAAGCCGGCGATGACTGTGGTGGACATCGGCACTGGCTCCGGCATTCTCGCCGAGGCTGCCAAGAAGCTCGGTGCAGGGCGCGTGATCGCGTGCGATATCGATCCGCTAGCGATCGACGTAGCCCGCGAAAACTTCGCCGCGGCCGGACTTGAGATAGAACTTTTCGAAGGCTCTGTACAGCAGGTAGAGTCCGGCATTGCTGACCTAGCGATCGGCAATCTTAGTCCCGCATGGTTAGCGCTGCTAGCGCCGGACTTCGCACGTATCATCAAACCAGACGGCACGATCCTACTTAGCGGACTCGAAGCACCGGATGTGGAGCGTGTTCAGGAACACCTGGAAGGTGCGGGCCTAAAGATGGTTAAGACGCAAGAAGAAAATCAGTGGCGCGCGTTAGTGGCGCAGATAGGATAAACTCTCTAACTATGTCCTTCTCAGCAGTCTTAGTCGGCGTAACGCTCTTTACCCTCAACCTAGCTGCACAAACTTACACGATAGAAACGATCGAGTACCCGGGATCGAGCCCCACAATCGTGACGGGCGTGAACTCCACCGGTGAAATAGTCGGCTACTATCAGGCCAACACTGGACCTGTCCCGGAAAATTTCGGGTTCACCTACCTGAACGGGACATATAGCCAGATCCCCGCTCCCGAGACAGAGACGAGGGTCGGCCAGATCAATGAATCCGGTACCATCGTGGGCAGCTTTGAAAACGGGAGCTTCCTCTTTAACGACGGACATTTTGAATATTTTGGATTCAATGCGCTGTTCGCGAACGGAATTAATAATCTCGGGACGGTTGTGGGCATCACTGGCTATACGCAACAGGGCTTCCTACTAAAACAGGGGACGCTTACGATGTTCTCTGTTCCTCAATATGGAAACACGATGCCATACGGAGTCAATGACCAAGACCAAGTAGTAGGATATGCAGCTCTGCCGGCCAACATATCGAGTCCGATTGTAACCACTGGGTTTATTTACGACCAAGGAACAATCACGACTATTGCTTATCCGAATTTCCCGTATACGACCCTTACCGGTATAAATGATCTCGGCGTGATCACCGGTTACGCGGTAGATGGTGAAACCACGGTTGGATTTCTCTACGATCACGGAACGTTCAAAACCTTCGCAATTCCAGGAGTGGCAGTTACGATGCCCGAGGGAATCACGAATTCCGGAGTCGTGTTCGGGTTGCTCTCCAAATCGATTCTCGACAGCGGCCGAGGATTTGTGGCAAAGCCTTCAAACTAAAAACGCCGTCTTAGTACCCCGCAGGTGACGGAAACACCCCGCGCGCCTGCTCCATCCGCACGGCAATTTCCAGAAGCACTTCCTCATCCCACGGCCGCCCCACCAGCTGCACGCCGATCGGCAATCCCGCCGCGGTCTGCCCGAACGGGATCACCATT
>NZ_CAJCHS010000078.1 GCF_903970205.1 Nevskia soli
GCGCTCGGCCAGATCGCGCAGATTTTCCTGCTTGTTGCCGGTTTGCACACCATAGCCGATGTAGTCGTCTTCATGCATCAGCTCGTGCATCTCGGCGCCGCTCAAACCCACTTTCTGTTGTTGCTGGCTTAGCTTGGCGGACGTGTGCAGCATGTCGATCGAATCCTGCATGGACGAACGCGCGGCATCGCAAGTGCCGCTGGGCTGATCCTGGCAAACGCCCAATCCCCATGCGTCCAGCGCGTAGAAGGTAACTCCATACTTATTGGAGTTCTTAATCAGGGACGCCCAGTAATCCACGTGATCCGGAGGTTTCACCAGGCCGTTACTGATCAACAACACAGTCTTCTGAAAAGGCAAGGGACTAAGTTGCTGAACCAATGCAGTCAAAGCGTCGAGTTCGCGCATGCCCACCAGGGAACTGAACTCCATGTTGCCGCGCGCGCTTAGCGGATTCTGAGCCGTGGCGAGTCCGGTAAGCGCCGGATCCGCCGTCGTCGTCGCCGAAGCTGAGTTCGTATTCGCGTTGCTTTGCGACGTTGTCCCCACATCGGAAACCGGCGATGTCAGAGTCATTGCGCTGATCAGCCCGGCGCTCGTCGGCGCACTGAGGTCCACGCCCGCAGTTCCGGCCAGTTGATTGGTCGCGGCTTTCCTGACCGCGCTGACCAGCTGCGCGCGATTATTCGAAAACGGAGTCAGCGATCGCATGCCGCTTTGATCCAGCGTGAAAATGCCGATGTAGGTGTTGGTGCGCAGCTCGCGATCCACCACCTTCTCGGCCGAACTGATAGCGAGCTGGCGCGTATTTTCGTCGATATCGTTCAGCACGAGGCAGATCAGATTCACGGCGCGCAAGGGATTCAGCGCGCGTGCAACCTGCGGAGCGGCGACCGCGCTGTTTGCGGCCGATCCCGTCGCGGCGATTTGACTCGTCGTTAGCTTGGCGTCCTCGGCGTGGGCTTCGGTCCCGCGAACAAAATGAAACGACCGGATCGGCGCGGGCGTGCCGTTATCGTAAACCGTCATCTGCCCGGCATTCAGGTTATTTACCAAACGGCCGTGCTTATCGCGCACCACCACGTCGACCACGACTTCGCGAACCGAACTGCGGATGGTGGTCTCGCCATCGGACGCGGTGGCGGGGGCGGACTGGGGCGCGGCCTTTGCCACGAGCAGAAACGCGGCAGTGAGGATCGGGAGAGTGTGTTTCCACATGGAAGCGGCTTTCAGACTAGGACGGATTGCGCGGCTGCCCGCGTTACTAGTTTGACAGGCCGCCGCGCGGCGAATGCCCGCGTGATCAACTGGAAGACGTGAGCCGTACCGCTGCCATTGCCGGGGCCTCGGGTTTGGTGGGCAGCCTTTGTTTGAAGCTGCTGCTCGAAGACGAATCCTACGAGCGCGTGGTCGCCGTTTCCAGACGCGCGATTGCGGTCTCGCACCCGAAACTAAAGCAGGAAATCCTGGATTTGGGTGAGCTTGGGGCGCAGCCGGCGTGCGAATGCGATGCCGCTTTCTGCGCACTCGGAACAACCATCCGCACGGCCGGTTCGCAAGCGGCGTTCCGGCGCGTGGATCATGACTTCGTCCAGGCTTTCGCGCGATGGACACACGCGGGAGGCGCGCAATCGTTCGCGCTGGTTTCGTCGGTGGGAGCGAACGCGGCGTCCGGCAACTTCTATCTCCGGACGAAGGGCGAGGCGGAAGAATCGGTTAAGCAGGAAGGGTTCCGCGATACGCACCTGTTCCGGCCGAGCCTTTTGGTGGGGGACCGCGGTGAACGCCGATTCGGGGAATCCGTAGCCGCCGCACTCATGCTCCCCTTGCAGTTTGCGCTGATCGGACGTTTAAGGAGATACCGTCCGACCGCGGCGTTGGACGTCGCGCGGGCGATGGTCGCGGCGAGTTCGGCGCCGAACCCCGGGGTACACGTCTATGAGTACCCGGACATTGTCCGGTTGAGCCGATGAATTTGCTATACTTTGTTGGTTAGCAAACTCTTTCAGACACTTAGGCATGGCAAATCATTTATCAGCACAGAAGCGCGTTCGGCAGGAAGAGCGCCGCACCGAATTCAACCGGAAGAATAAGACGCGCCTGCGCCACTCGATTCGGGCGATGCGCAAGGCTTTGACCTCCAAAGACGCATCCGCCGCCAACGAACTGTTGGGCACGACCTTCTCGATGATCGATCGCTCGGCGCGATCGGGGATCATCAAGCGCAACACCGCGGCCCGTTATAAGAGCCGCATTCACGCCAAGGTCAAAGCTCTCGCGGCGAAGTAGAGCCTCGAGTAGCCCTCCGGCACGCAACGGCGCATCAGCGCTGCATAAACTTTCATAATGCGGGATGCTGTAGAAACCGTTTACACTCGGGACTCTACTACAAGGTGTCCCAATGAAACAGTCCCGGTTCCTGATGTGCCCGCCCACTCATTTTGACGTTGAGTACGTCATTAATCCGTGGATGGAAGGTCAGCTCAACGCCGCGAATACGCGACTCGCATCCGCCCAATGGAGCAGCTTCCATAAACTGTTGAGCGACGTGGCCGACGTGGCCCTGATGCCGCCGGTCAACGGGCTCCCCGATCTCGTTTTCACCGCCAATGCCGCTCTGGTCCACCGTGATTCCGCCGTGCTGAGCAGCTTCCGCCATCCCGAGCGCCAGCCCGAATCGCGCCACTATGCCGAGTGGCTCACGGCCGACGGATTCAATGTCCGAACCCTTCCCGATGGTATCCGGTTCGAAGGCGCCGGCGACGCGTTGATCGATCGCGGCCGCCCGCTCCTGTGGTTCGGTCATGGTTTTCGATCCGACCTGGCCGCCAAACCGTTTCTTGAACGATGGACCGGACTCGAAGTGCAACCCCTGCGTCTGCGCGACAGCCGCTTCTACCACTTGGATACCTGCTTCTGCCCCCTCGAAGAAGGACTGCTGATTTACTTCCCCGAAGCGTTCGATGAAGCGTCGAGAAGCGCGATCGAATCCCGCGTCCCGGCCGATCAGCGCTTCGCTCTCAGCGATGCCGAAGCGGTCACCTTTGCCTGCAACGCGGTCAACATCGGCAAGACCGTGATCCTCAACCACGCCAGCCCGGAGACGGCCGCCTGGCTCACCTCGCGGGGGTTCGATGTCGTCCCGTCCGGCGTCTCGGAGTTCATGAAAGCGGGGGGCGCCACCAAGTGCCTCTCACTTCGTCTGGACGAAGCCTAAGTGTGAAGTACGGCGCGAAGTTAAACAGCGCTCTGGGCAGCGGCCCAGTGTGTTAGGCTCATGTTGCGCGCCCTGAATTTGCGCGCCCACGAGGAGAAATAAAAATATGCCGAAGAACGCCCATCACGAAGCAGCGAAACACCACGATAACGCTGCCAAGGCACACCGGACTGCCGCCGACCATCACGAGAAAGGTGATCATAAGGCCGCTCACGAGCATTCGGAAGCCGCGCACGGTCACTCCGAAAAGGCTCACGCTGCATCGAAAGAGGCGCACGAGAAATCCAAGTCCCACGCCACGGCCGGAGCAGCAGCCACTAGCAAGTAAGACGCGTAAACAGACTGTTACACGAGAGGTGGCGGTTTTCCCCGCCACCTTAGTTTCCTTCGACCTCCCGTCAACACGGTCCTCTTATCCGCGCTGATTATCTGCGCTGACCATTAGAATGCCCCCCGGGCGATACGGGATAATCGACTTATAATCTCCACGGTCGGCGCCGGGCAACTTATCCGGCCGGGCCTCCTCGATGACAACTCCCGACGCAATACTCAAAGCGCTACCCGCTGTAATCGATCCGGTCTGCGGCATGACCGTAAATCCGCTCAAGGCCGCCGCAACCGAAGACCACGCCGGCCGGACTTACTACTTCTGCAGCAAAGGATGCGCCGCTAAGTTCCACGCCGATCCCGGTCTCCACTTACAACCGCAACCGGCGCCCGCCACCGAGCCCGTCAAAGCCGCCGAGTATACCTGTCCGATGCATCCCGAGATCGTGCGCTCCCAACCCGGCCCGTGCCCGATCTGCGGCATGGCGCTCGAGCCGCGCGAAATCGTCCTCGGCGATAACGCCAATCCGGAGCTTGCGGATATGTCCCGCCGGTTCGGAATCAGTCTGGCGTTCACCATTCCACTGCTGCTGCTCATGTTCGCCCACCCCGGCGCGCGGCTGCATTGGATCGAGTTCGCCCTCGCAACTCCCGTTGTCCTCTGGTGCGCGCAGCCGTTTTTCCAGCGAGCTTGGGCCTCCATCCTGAGCCGGAACCTCAACATGTTCACGCTGATCGCGCTCGGCACAGGATCGGCGTACATCTACAGTGTCGCGTCGCTCCTATCAAAGCGGGGCGAACTCTACTTCGAGTCCGCCGCTGTCATCGTCACGTTGGTGCTCCTCGGGCAGGTTCTCGAGCTGCGCGCCCGCAGCCGGACGGGCAGCGCTCTCCGGTCCCTCCTCGGCTTGGCGCCCAACAGCGCGCGTGTGATCCGAGCCGGCGGAAACGAGGCAGACCTTCCGCTCGACCAGGTGGCCGTCGGGGACCGCCTGCGCGTCCGCCCGGGCGACAAAGTTCCGGTCGACGGCATTGTGCTCGAAGGCGGCAGCAGCATCGATGAGTCGATGGTCAGCGGCGAACCTATCCCTGTTGAGAAGACTCCCGGCGATCGGGTAATCGCGGGAACAGTCAATGCAACCGGCAGCTTCATCATGCGCGCGGAACATGTCGGCGCCGAAACCCTGCTTTCGCAGATCGTGCGGATGGTTAGTGAAGCGCAGCGTACCCGCGCGCCGATTCAGCGCTTGGCGGATCTTGTCGCGTCCTACTTCGTTCCCGCCGTAATCGCCGCCGCGGCGCTCACCTTCGCGGTGTGGTCGATCTGGGGACCGGAGCCGCGCTTATCGAACGCGCTTGTCAATGCCGTCGCTGTCCTGATCATCGCCTGTCCTTGCGCGCTAGGTCTCGCAACGCCGATGTCGATCATGGTGGGCACGGGCCGCGGCGCGCAGGCCGGGATTCTGATCCGCAATGCCGAAGCGCTCGAAATGCTCCGGAAAGTGGACACGCTGGTGATCGACAAGACCGGGACGCTTACCGAAGGCAAGCCCAAACTCGTGACAGCGCCGGAACACAGTGAAGTGCTGCGCCTCGCCGCGAGTCTGGAACAAGCCAGCGAGCACCCGCTCGCCGCCGCCATCGTCGCGGGCGCAAAGGAGCGCGGCCTCAAACTCCCCGGCGCCGAAGACTTCCGCTCCTTTACCGGCAAAGGCGTTACTGGCCGGGTCGACGGCCGCCAGGTCGCCGTCGGCAGCGCCGCACTATTTGAAGAGTTCGGCATTAACCCTCGGCCGCTCGCCCAACGCGCCGATGATCTGCGTTTGCAAGGTCAGACGGTCATGCTGGTCGCGGTCGACGGCAGCGCGGCCGGTCTCGTCGGGGTTGCGGACCCGATCAAGCGCTCCACGCCCGAAGCGATCGCGCAGCTCCATCGCGAACACATGCGCATCGTCATGTTGACCGGCGATAACGCCATCACCGCGCGTGCAGTGGGAACGAAGCTCGGCATCGACGAGATACATGCCGGCATTTTGCCCGCGGAGAAAGCGGAAATTATCAAGCGTCTCCAGTCCGAAGGCCGCACGGTTGCGATGGCCGGGGATGGTGTCAACGATGCTCCCGCGCTCGCGCAGGCGCAGGTCGGAATCGCCATGGGAACGGGCGCCGGCGTCGCCATGGAAAGTGCGGGCATCACTCTGGTGCAAGGCGATCTCCGCGGCATCGCTCGCGCCCGCGCACTGAGCCGCGCGACCATGCGCAACATCCGGCAGAACCTCTTCTTCGCTTTCGTCTACAACCTACTGGGCGTGCCCATCGCCGCGGGCATTTTGTACCCGTTCTTCGGCATTCTGCTGAGTCCGATGATGGCCAGCGTCGCCATGACCTTCAGCTCTTTCTCGGTGATCGTGAACGCGCTGCGATTGAGACGCGTGAGCCTTTAGTTGCGCGGTTGGTTCGTGCAGTAACTTAAAACCAGCTCTCCGTCCAGGCCGGAGGACGATGGCTCCGGCATCGTTGGCGTAACCGATCTTACCGGTCGTTGGTAACATGTATTTATCGGGGCGTGGCTCAGCCCGGTAGAGCGCCTGCTTTGGGAGCAGGATGTCGCGTGTTCGAATCACGCCGCCCCGACCAACCTACGCCGGATACTTCCGGGCTGTCTCATGTATCATTCGGACCCGCCGCAGCAGAGCTTCCAGCCGGTCCAGGCGGAGGGCATTCGCCCCGTCTGATAATGCGCGTTCGGGATGGTCATGAACTTCGACAAACAAACCTTGGATGCCCACGGCACTAGCAGCCGACGCCAGAGTCGAGATGAATTGCGGCTGCCCGCCCGACGATCCTCCCGCGCCGGACGGGAGCTGCACGCTATGCGTCGCGTCGAAGACCACCGGAAATCCAATGTCGGACATGATCCTCAGACCGCGCATGTCGACAACTAAGTTGTTATAGCCGAAGGTGGAGCCGCGCTCGGTCAGGATGATGCGCTCGTTACCGGTTGAGACGACTTTGTCCACCGCGGGCCGCATATCTTGCGGCGCCACGAACTGACCTTTCTTGATATTCACTACTTTGCCGGTGCGCCCCGCTGCTATGAGTAAGTCCGTCTGGCGGCATAGGAATGCGGGTATCTGCAGGATATCCACCGCTTCCGCTGCTTTCTCCGCCTGCCAGGGTTCATGAATATCGGTTAGTACCGCGTGCCCTTCCGCCCGCAAGTTTGAAAGGATACGCAAACCTTCGGAGATCCCCGGGCCGCGAAACCCGGTCAAGCTCGTGCGGTTCGCCTTATCGAATGAAGCTTTGAAAATGAATGGCCCCGCTATCTCGCGGATACCCGCCGCCATCCGGTAAACATGCTCTTCGCTCTCGATCACGCATGGGCCGGCGATAAGCGCCAGTTCCTCGCCCGCCCCGAAGCGGACCGGCCCGGCGCCGGTGATTAGTTCAATCGGCGCGGGTAAGTTCGGCAACTTCGAATAGTCTCGATTCGTTCAGACGGCGGCGCTTGTGATCGTAGGCGGCACTTACAAAAGACTGAAATAGCGGGTGCGGCTCTAATGGCTTGGACTTGAACTCGGGATGAAACTGGCACCCGAGAAACCAAGGATGATCGGCGATCTCACAGATTTCCACGTAAGTGCGATCCGGTGTCTCGCCGGTGATCTTTAATCCCGCGTCCGTTAGTTGCTCCTGAAATTCACGGTTGAATTCGTAGCGATGGCGATGGCGTTCACTGATATTCGTTGTGCCATAAGCTTCGTAGGCAAAGCTGTCGGGGTGCAGCACGCAAGGCCACGCGCCGAGACGCATGGTGCCGCCGAGTTCGTCGATACCTTTGAGTTCACGCAACTTATAGATGACGCGGTTGATTGTAGCTGGATCGAACTCCGTCGAGTTCGCTTTGTCTAATCCGGCTACATGGCGCGCGAACTCTATTACCATGGTCTGCATTCCAAGGCAGATGCCGAAGTAGGGAACTTTGTTTTCGCGGGCATACCGGATCGCCCGGATCATGCCTTCGATGCCGCGGTTTCCGAAGCCGCCCGGAACCAGGAGAGCATCGAAGTGTCCAAGCTGGCGCTGCCAGCCCTCCTGCTCCAGTCCGGCCGCCTCCACCCATTCAATGCGGACGCGCAAACGATCCCGCAGCCCGCCGTGCAGCAGCGCTTCTTTTAAGCTCTTATAAGAGTCTTCGTACTCGACGTACTTTCCGATCACTCCGATGGTCACATCATCGACGGGATTGCGGAAGCACTCGAGCATGTCGCTCCACTTTGTCAAATCGCGATCGCCGGCCTTCAGGTTAAGAAGCTTCAGGATTACTTCATCCACGCCTTCGGATGCGAAGGCGATCGGAATCTCGTAGACCGATTCCACATCGCGGGCAGTAACCACGGCGTGCGGCTCCACGTCGCAGAACAGCGCGATCTTCTCCTTCATCTCATCCGGCAGGAATCGTTCGGTACGGCAGAGCAGGATATCCGGCTGAATACCGATCGCGCGCAGTTCGCGGACGCTGTGCTGTGTCGGCTTCGTCTTGAGTTCCTGAGCCGCGGCGATCCAGGGAACCAGAGTCACGTGAACAAAGAGAGAGTTTTCGCGGCCGAGTTCGTGGCGCAGCTGGCGAATCGCTTCCAGGAATGGGAGCGACTCGATATCGCCCACCGTTCCCCCGATCTCCGCGATGACGACATCCACGCCCTCCGAGACCTTCCGAACCGCGTTCTTGATCTCATTCGTGACATGCGGAATCACCTGTACGGTCTTGCCCAGGTAATCGCCGCGGCGCTCGCGTTGAATAATCTGCTCGTAGATGCGGCCCGAGGTTAAGTTATTGGTTTGAGTTAGCCGCGCATGCGTAAAGCGCTCATAGTGGCCCAGGTCGAGATCCGTCTCCGCGCCATCGTCAGTGACAAAGACTTCGCCATGCTGAAACGGGCTCATGGTGCCGGGATCGACGTTGAGGTAGGGATCGAACTTCTGCAGCGAGACCTTCAATCCGCGGCTCTCCAGCAAGCAGCCGATCGACGCCGCTGCAATACCTTTACCTAGAGAGGAGACCACACCGCCGGTTACAAAGATGCACTTAGCCATTCTTTATACCTATGGCCGCGGGCTGAGCCGAACGTTCGAAGAGGTAAGTTACGCGTTCCAGGTCCTCGGGGGTGTCGACACCGAAACTTTCGTACTCCGTTTCGATGACACGAATCTTAAATCCATTTTCGAGGGCGCGCAATTGTTCGAGACGCTCGGCCTGTTCAAGCGGGCCAATCGGAAGATCGGGATAGCGCAGCAGGAAAGCGCGCCGGAACACATATAGGCCTGTATGTTTGAAGAACGCCGGGAGTTCGCCGCCGACGCGCACATGCGGTAGGGCGGATCGCGAAAAATAAAGCGCATTGCGATGGCGGTCGGTTACCACTTTAACGACATTGGGATCGCCGATCTCACGTTCGTCTTCGATGCGCTTGCTAAGCGTCGCCATCTGTATTGCAGGCTCTTCGATCAGCGGCAGGATCGCGGCGTCGATGGCGCCAGGATCGATGAGCGGCTCGTCCCCCTGTATGTTGACGACAATAGCCGCATCCTCGCTGGAAGCAACTTCGGCGACGCGATCGGTACCCGACGAGTGGTCGGAGCGGGTCATTCGCACCTGGGCTCCGAAGCGGCGCGCTTCGCATGCGATCCGCTCGTCGTCCGTCGCGACGAGCACGGCGTCGATATAGCGGGCCATCGAGACCCGTTCATGAACGTGCTCGAGGAGGGAGCGTCCGGCGAGGGTGGCGAGGGCTTTTCCGGGAAATCGGGACGAGGCGTACCGAGCGGGAATCACGCCCAGGACTCTGCGGGACACACGCTATGTTACTACAAAACTCACTGAAAATCCTGTATGCTAGACTGGCCGCATAAGAAGGAAGCGTGGAATGCGCGTTTTCCAGTTTGCCGCCCCTGGTCTGTTCATTGCGGCCCTAGTCACTTCCGTTTGGGCGGCGGAAACCGCGCAACCGTCTGACCCGATTCCGCCCACGGTCAACATCGAGCCGCGGGCCAAGCCGGCTGACAAGCAGGCTCCCACACCCAAGGCCAACATCCGCGTTGACACCAACGTTGTTCAAATACCTGTTACTGTCACCGACCAACTGAACCGTTTCGTGACCGGTCTGGAGAAAGAAAACTTCCGGGTCTTCGAAGACAAGTTGGAGCAGACGGTTTCTTATTTTTCCAGTGAGGATGCTCCCCTCTCGGTAGGTATCGTTTTCGATACCAGCGGGAGCATGGGGCAAAAGCTGGAGAAGTCCCGCCAGGCGGTCTCTCAGTTTTTCAAGACGGCCAATCCCGAGGACGAGTTCTTCCTGGTGGAGTTTAACGACCGGCCTGAGCTGACCTGCGGATTTACAAGCAGCTTCGAAGAGATCCAGAACAAGCTGACGTTTACTCAGTCAAAAGGCAGAACCGCGCTGCTGGATGCGGTTTACCTGGCCTTAAATACGATGCGGAAGCACAAAGAGGCTAACCCTCGCAAGGCGCTTCTGATCATCTCCGATGGCGGCGATAATAGCAGCCGGTATACAGAAAGCGAGATTAAGAACCTGGTTCGTGAAGCGGACGTCCAGATTTATGCGATCGGCATCTTTGAACCCATTAGCGCGCGGGGGCGCACGGCGGAAGAACTTTCCGGACCGGGATTATTGAGCGAGATGGCCGAGCAGACCGGCGGCCGCCACTTCCCGGTGGAGAACCTGAACGATCTGCCGGATATCGCGGCTAAGATCGGCATCGAACTGAGGAACCAGTACTTGATTGGTTACACCCCGAAGAATGCGACGCGCGATGGTAAGTATCGCCGTGTTCAAGTGAAGCTCGTTCAGCCCCGCGGGTTACCCCCGCTACGGGCAAGTTGGAGGTTGGGTTACTATGCGCCGACACAGTAGTGGAACTGCTCCAGCGGCTCTGGTACTCTTGGCGGCAGCGTTCGCGTTCCGCGCTTTTGCGCAGGGCAGCGGCGACTTCACTTATTCGACGAACACCCGGTTGGTTGTGCTGCCGGTGACTGTTCTCGATAAGAACGGGCACCTAGTTACGGATCTGACTCAAGGTCAATTTCAAGTCTTCGACAATAACCAGCCGGAAGCGCTCAAAGTGTTCAAACGGGAGGATGTCCCGGTCTCGATGGGAATCATCATCGATTCGAGCGGAAGCATGCGCGACAAGAGGGCGAAAGTTCAGTCCGCCGCAATCACACTCGTGAAAGATTCGAACAAAGAGGACGAAGTTTTTATCGTCAACTTCAATGATGAGGCGTTCCTCGATATGGACTTCACCAGCGACATCAAGAAGATGGAGCAAGGCCTTTCGAAGATTGATTCGCGGGGCGGCACGGCGATGCGCGACGCTCTTCGGATGTCGATCGATCACTTGAAAGAAAAGGGCAAGCGGGATAAACGCGTGCTGCTGGTGGTGACGGACGGCGACGATAACGCCAGCATGGTCAGCCTGGAGAACCTAACGCGGGAAGCGCAGAGCAGCGATGTCTTGATCTATGCCATCGGGCTCCTCAGTGAAGACGAGAAACGCGAGGCCAAGCGAGCCAAACGCGCCCTGGTGACGTTGACTGAAGCGACGGGAGGCATGGCCTTCTTCCCCAAGGAAGTCAGCGATGTCGAGCAGATCGCTCACGAGGTAGCCAAGGATATCCGCAATCAGTACACGCTCGGCTATACGCCGCCGGGCAGCGACGGTGCCTACCATACGGTTAAAGTCACCGTTAATGCTCCGGGCAAGCTGAACGTGCGAACCAGATTGGGCTACTATGCAACGCCCGAAGGCATGTCGACTCCCCACGGTCCCACCTCAGCCACGAAATGATTACGCTGATCTGGGAGATGGCGCGCGGATTTCGGCTGCGTCCCTGGAAGAGTCCGTATCTTCTTTGGAGGATTGAGACTTACTCGGGGATCCCCGCGGATCGGATTACTCCATCGAGATTCTTTACGTTTGGCTGGGAGTTTCGGAGGCAGCTGTTGCAGTACCTGCGTTGGGCGCGAGGTATGAGATAGACAGGTGCAGCTCGCGGCTGCACCTGGTATCTGGTGATTCACGTTCTATTTATTGAGGAGGATTGCTGCCCGATCCCGTCCCGGAGCCTGAAGTTCCAACACCTGACCCGGTGCCGGCCCCTGTTCCGGTAGTCCCGGAGGAGTTACTGGTCGATCCCTGACTTCCCGTGCTATTGCTATTACTTTTCTTGCGGCGAGACCGGCTTCTTGTCGTACCGGTTGTTCCACCGTTAGTGCCCGTACCGTTGTTCATTGAGGAACCGGTTCCCTGACTTGAGCCGGCGCTTGAACCCGAGCTCGCACCGTTCGTTCCGGACTGCCCGGCGCTGCTTCCCGCCGCGCCTGATCCACCTGCACCACCCGCGCCGCCGGCTTGCGCGAAAGTGACCGGCGTCGATATCGCGGCTGCGAATAGGATTGTAAGAAATTTCTTTTTCATGAAGATTCTCCTTGGAACTACTGTCGAGTCGGCATGAACACGTTACGTGCCTATCGTCGGGAGAACACAGATGTCACGTGATTAGCCGCCCTAAACAATAAACATACAGATCGCCGCGACACCCATGGCAATCGCGCAAGTCCAGCCGAGCACATTGATCAGTAAAGGATTTGTAGCTTCCCCCATTACCTTACGGTCATTAGTTAATAACAGAACGAGAACGATCAACGGGGGCGCGAGCACGCCGTTCAAGACTGCGGCGAGAAATAGCATGCGGACGGGGTTGATACGCGCGAAATCCAGACCGACACCGAGCACAATCGACACGGCCAGTACCGAATAGAACCGCTTGCCGATGGACGGCCGCATATTTATCGACGCCCGCCACGCAAACGATTCCGATACGGCGTAGGCGCAGGATCCCGCAAGTACAGGCACGGCTAGCACCCCGGTTCCCACAATTCCCAGCGTGAACAGCAGATACGCGGCGTTGCCGGCCAGCGGCTTCAAAGCTTCCGCCGCCTGTTGCGCCGTTTCGATATTCGTGATCCCGTGAGCATGCAGCGTCGTCGCATTGGTAAGAATGATGAAGTACATGACCAGGTTAGAGAAAAACATTCCTACCATGACATCGTTCCGGGCGGCGCGCAGCTCTTGCGGAGTGGCTCCGCGGCGCTGCATGATCGTCTTACGCCCGTGTTCACGTTCTTCTTCGACCTCCTGCGACGCCTGCCAGAAGAATAAGTAAGGCGAGATAGTCGTCCCTAAGATGCCCACCAATACGGAAAGGTACTCCCGGTTCCAGTGAACTCTAGGTAACACCGTGGCCATGAACGCGGCCTTCCAATCGGGCTGGGCAAGGAACGCATCGATCACATAGGCGAACAATACCAAGGTGAGTAACTTGAAAGTTTGCGCCACTCGTTTGTAAGACGACACAATTAGAGCGGTAACAATTCCGATCGCGAATATTGGCGTCCAAACGAACGCCGGAATTGGGGTGACCATCGCCGCCGATTCCGACATCCCGGCTAAGTCGGCCCCGATGTTAAAGACGTTCGCAATGATCAGCAGCGCGCAAGCCGACCGAAGTACCCAACGCGGATAACGTTTGCGGATCACTCCGGCGAGTCCGCGCCCGGTCACCAGGCCCAGGCGGGCGCACATCAGCTGAACGGCGACCATCAAGGGAAACGAGAATACGGCGGTCCAGAGGCACGAGAGCCCGAAGGTTGCGCCGGTAACCGAGTAAGTGGAGATGCCGGAGGGGTCGTCGTCGGCGGCACCGGTGATCAGGCCGGGTCCGAGCTGCTCGAAAATCTCGAAGAAATGGGCCGGAGACCGTTTCGGAGCTGGAGTATCGGGGGTTACCGGAGCGGTTTCCAAAGCGCTAGACCAGTTAACAGTCTATAGTGCGAGGAGTCCTCATGAGAATAGAAGCAACTGTTTGGATGGCGAAGGTCCGAAGTAGGACCGGAGAGCATTGGCTTCATCCAGGCGATCCCAGCGCTCGCAGATCCAGACGAGTTCGCGGGCGCACGATTGCGGTTCGATCCCGGACTTCAAGAGTTGCTGGAAAACCTCGTAGGCTTCGGCCAGCCGGCCGGCTGCGGCCAGGGCGCGGCCGGCGGCCAGGCTTACCTCATCTATGGGGATGTGTACAGCTTCGGTGGTGAAAAGGATCGAGGTCTGGCCGCAGAGCAGGATCGGATCGAGCGCCGCTTGCGGAGCGTCCAAAACCAACAGGCAGCGTCTGCCTGAGAGCATGTCGCGCACCCGCCGGCAGTTGTCTTCCGGCGGACCGTCGAGCGTCATCCGCAACTGCGCGCCGATCTCTCCGGCGATCTGCGTGAGCGTTCTGCCGACCGCGGGAATCCAGCAGACCGCCGAGAAATCGTATACGGCCTGCTGCGCGAAACGCGCGGCCATCGCTCCTGGCGCTGCGAGTGTTCCGGGCCGGTCGGCGAGAGCGCGATACAGGAATTCGAGATCCGGGGAGAAAGTCATGGACGCGGAGGTCCCCAGCTGGATGCTGTGCAGCCAGCGCTTCAATTGGCGCATGGCGGTGAGCCGCTCGGCCGTAGCATCGAAAAGCCTCAATCCGCGCCGCAGACGGCCCGGAAACACGCAGTCCTGTAAGAGAAATATCGCGATCTTAGCGCCATCGGCAGCCGGAGGATGCAGGAAAGGCTCCCAGCTTTGCAGGGGCCAACGGGCAGGGTTGGATGCGGGCGATAGTAAGAGAACGAGAACGTGTTCGGACAAGCCTGATTCCGCGGCGGCAAACAGGTCCTGGCCCGGTTGGATG
>NZ_CAJCHS010000079.1 GCF_903970205.1 Nevskia soli
GATGCGGCCTCCGGAGAGTCCTTTGCCTACGTAGTCGTTGGCATCGCCTTCCAGTTCGAGGGTCACGCCGCGGGCGAGGAAGGCCCCGAAGCTCTGTCCCGCCGAACCGGTGAATTAAAATTTGATGGTGTTGTCGGGCAGCCCTTCCGCGCCCAGCTTGCGGGCAATCTCGCCGGAGAGCATCGCGCCGACCGTGCGGTCGACGTTGCGGATCGGCAGACGGATCTCAATCGGGTCACCATGATCGATGGCGTTGCGCGCGTGCTCGATGAGCCGGTAGTCGAGGACCTGTTCGAGGCCGTGGTCCTGCGCAGTCACCGAACGGCGCGCGATGCGGGCGGGCATGGTCGGGTTGTGGAGGATCGCGCTGAAGTCGAGCCCTTTGGCTTTCCAGTGGTCGGCCGGACTGCGGAACTGGAGGCGGTCGACCCGCCCGATCATTTCGTCCATCGTGCGGAAGCCAAGCTTCGCCATATACCGCCTGGTTTGCTCCGCGACGAAGAAGAAGAAGTTAACGACGTGTTCCGGTTGGCCGGTGAACTTGGCGCGCAGCACGGGATCTTGCGTCGCGATCCCCACCGGGCACGTGTTGAGGTGGCACTTGCGCATCATGATGCAGCCCAGTGCGACCAAGGGAGCGGTGGAGAATCCAAACTCTTCAGCGCCGAGCAGCGCGCCGATCACGACGTCGCGGCCGGTTTGCAGTTTGCCGTCGACTTGAAGGCGGATGCGTCCGCGCAGATCATTGAGGACGAGCACCTGCTGCGCTTCGGCCAGACCCAGTTCCCACGGAACACCCGCGTGCTTCAGCGACGTGAGCGGCGACGCGCCGGTGCCGCCGTCATGCCCGCTGATGAGGATGACATCCGCGTGGGCCTTCGACACTCCGGCGGCAACCGTGCCGACGCCGACTTCGGCGACAAGTTTCACGGCAATGCGCGCTTGCGGGTTGACGTTCTTGAGATCGAAGATGAGCTGCGAGAGGTCTTCGATCGAATAAATGTCATGGTGCGGCGGAGGCGAGATCAGGCCGACGCCGGGGATCGAGTGGCGCACGCGCGCGATGGTTTCATCGACCTTCGGGCCGGGGAGTTGCCCACCCTCGCCCGGCTTCGCGCCCTGCGCCATCTTGATCTGCAGCTCGTCCGCGTTGACCAGATAGTTCGCGGTGACGCCGAACCGCGCGCTGGCGATCTGCTTGATGCTGCTGCGACGATTCGTCCCGAAGCGCGCTTCGTCTTCCCCTCCCTCGCCGGTGTTCGAACGCCCGCCGATGCTGTTCATCGCAATGGCCAGCGTTTCGTGCGCTTCGCGGCTGATGGAACCGAAGGACATCGCGCCCGTGGCGAAGCGCTTGACGATCTCTTGCGCCGGTTCGACTTCTTCCAGCGGAATGCTGGAAGAGTAATTGAATTTCAGCAGGCCGCGGAGAGTGCAGAGGCGCGTGTTCTGCTCGTCGATTAAATCGGTGTATTGCTCAAAAGTTTCGAACTTGTTCTGCCGAACAGAGTGTTGCAGCTTAGCTAAGCTTTCAGGATTATAGAGATGATATTCACCGCCGATGCGGAACTGGTAGTTGCCGCCGATGTCGAGTTCGGGATCGCTTTCGCGGAGAGGCGTGAAGGCGAACTCATGCTTCATTGCGGCTTCGCGCGCGAGCACGTCAAGTCCGATGCCCTCAATGCGCGACGTCGTCCCGGTGAAGTACTGATCTATGAGCGTCTTGTTGAGGCCGAGAGCTTCGAATACCTGCGCGCCGCGATAGCTTTGCAGGGTGGAAATGCCCATTTTTGAGAAGATCTTGAGCAAGCCTTTATTGACGGCCTTGATGTAGTTGGCTGTGGCCTTGGCAACCGTGATGTTTTCCGGCAGGAGGCGGTCAACGACCAGATCTTCCAATGTTTCGAGCGCCAGATACGGATTGACGGCGCTGGCTCCATAGCCGATGAGGAGCGCGTAGTGCATGACCTCGCGGGGCTCACCCGATTCGATGATGAGCGCGACTTGCGTGCGCGTTTCCTCGCGAACCAGGTGGTTATGAACGGCGGCGAGTGCGAGAAGGCTGGGGATCGGCGCGTAATCCTGGTCCACATCGCGATCGGACAGGATCAGCATGGTGTACCCGGATCCCATGGCGCGGGAAGCGGTGCGGCAGAGATCGTCCAGCGCGTGTTTGAGACCGTCGGGCCCGTCGGCCGCGCGGAAGAGCATGGGCAGCGTCATGGCGAGGAAGTCGCCCTGCGAAATGCGGCGCAGCTTTTCGAGATCGCGATTGGTGAGGATCGGATGCGGCAGCTTCAGGGTGTGGCAATGCGCGGGCGTCTCGTCCAGGATGTTGCGCTCGGTTCCGATGTAGCTGACGAGCGACATCACCATCTCTTCGCGTATCGGATCGATCGGCGGATTGGTGACTTGCGCGAATAGCTGTTTGAAGTAGTGGAACAGGGGCTGCGGCTTGTCCGAGAGACAGGCGAGCGGCGTGTCCGTGCCCATCGAGCCGACCGGTTCCTCGCCATGGGTCGCCATCGGCGCCATCAGCAGACGCAGGTCTTCCGCGGTGTAGCCGAATGCGCGCTGGCGGCGGAGGATGGTGGCGTGATTCGATCCCCGGACGCGAGGCGGCTCGGGTAGCTCTTCGAGCTTCACCTGATTGCGCTGCAGCCACTCGGCGTAGGGCTGGCGCGCGGCGAGGGAATGCTTGAGTTCCTCATCCGAAACGATGCGGCCGGCTTCCAGATCGACCAGCAGCATCTTGCCGGGTTGCAGCCGGCCTTTCAGCCGCACATTCTCCGGATGGATCGGGAGCACGCCCGCTTCGGATGCCATGACGACCAGATCGTCGTTGGTGACGATGTACCGCGCGGGGCGGAGTCCGTTGCGGTCGAGCGTCGCGCCGATAACGCGGCCATCGGTGAAAGCGATCGCGGCGGGCCCATCCCAGGGTTCCATCAGCGAGCAGTGATATTCGTAGAACGCCTTCTTCTCGTCCGGCATGTGCGGATTGGCTGCCCACGCTTCGGGAATCAGCATCGAGATCGCGTGGGGCAGCGATCGGCCGGATTGGACGAGAAGTTCGAGAACGTTGTCGAGCGTCGAGGAATCGCTAGCCGACTTCGGGCTGATCGGGAAAAGCTTCGCGATATCGGGGCCGAAGAGCGGCGATGCGAGGATCGACTGGCGCGCGTGCATCCAGTTTGCGTTGCCGCGCAGGGTGTTGATTTCGCCGTTGTGCGCGATGTAGCGATTGGGATGGGCGCGGTCCCAACTGGGGAAGGTGTTGGTGCTGAAACGCGAATGCACCAGCGCCAGCGCGCTTTCCATGGCCGGATTTTGCAAATCGGGATAGTACTGGTCCATCTGGTCGGTCATCAGCATCCCCTTATAAATCAGCGTGCGGCAGGAGAGACTGGAAATGTAAAACCAATGGCCGCCTTTGACGCCGCTGTAGCGAATGGCGCGTTCGGCCCGCTTGCGAATGACGTAGAGCTTGCGCTCGAAGGCCAGTTCGTCTCCCTCACCTCCTCGCCCCAACGACGGGAGGGGGGAAGGGCCCCAGCCAATGAAGATCTGGCGCATGATCGGCTCGGAGCGCTTAGATCGGAAGAGC
>NZ_CAJCHS010000080.1 GCF_903970205.1 Nevskia soli
GTTGCCCTGCGCGGGACCGTACTTACCGGCGAAGAAGGGATTCTGCTGGACGAATACGGAGGGCTTCGACTTTACTAACTCCGGGATTGCCTGATACAGCCGCGCCTGGTAGCAGTAATAGTAGATATCGGTCGCGGGGCAGCGCGGGTCGGACGAGCTCGAGTTAATATACATCCCTTTCTCGCCGAAGAAGTGAGAGTTGACGGTGTAGGGATCATCGAGGATTGTCTTACCCTGCGCGTTCCGGCCGTGCGGATCGGCAGCGTAGTTCCAGAAGAACTCACCGTTTGGCTGGCCGGCGTTAGGTGGGTCCGGAACCGAGTTACACGCCGCGGTTAGCGTCGGATTCGGTCCCGATGTCTTGACGCCCGCTGGGCTAAAACCGCGTTGAAGAGTCCACCGATTAACGTCCTTTACTAATAAGCGCACCTGCTCGGGGCCGACGGTGAAGTAGTCGCCGGGCGCGGCGTTTCCAATCTCGCCGGGCTTGCCGGTCTCGACCGCGCCGTTACAAGCCGCGGCGGACTCGGTGCAGGGCGAGAGATCGCGCGGTTCACCATCCACCCGGACAACCGTGCATTTCGGCCCCGTAACTCCGAACGAATTCGCGGGGCAGTTAGTAAGTCCGCCGGGCGAACCAGGTTTGTCCTTGAAAGCAATACCATCGATGACCTGAGACTGGTAAGGGCCGGCGCCGGCTGTGGTGTTTCCGGGTCCGCCCCAGTAGTAAGGACCAATCGCATTCCATCCACTAATACCGAAGTTATCGTTTGACTTCTGGGTACACCATCGCGCTCCGGGCCGGTTCCACGAGGGCATGGCGGCTACGACGCATCCGCGTTGCCCGCCGCCGACACACCCGGCGTTACCCGGCTCGCCGTTACTCTCCGCGTCGGGATCAAACACGACGGTCCAACCGATCGTGCCATAAATGCTGCGGTTATTACGGAAGATGAGTCGATTGCGATCGATCGCTATCAGGTACCAGTTGAGGAAACGGTCGGATTGGAACTCGGGGTCGAAGTCTTTAGTGAGAGCGCCGAGATTGGTTTTGCCGGTAAGTGTGGCGAACGCGAGGCACGGTTTGTTACCCGGATGCGTGGAAGAGTCACAGGCCGGGAGGTTGACGCCTTCTTCGAGGTGTCCCCCGGGCGGTTCCGAATGATTACCGAAATACCGGACGCGCTGCGGCTGCGGTCCTCCGCAATACCAGACATCCGCGTCGTTCGTATCGAAAGGGCTGCTATCGAAGCCCCCGCAAGCGGCCGTCGGGCTATTGTCACGGCCCTGATTTAAGGCGATGAGGTGAGCTTCGCCGGTTACCTTGTCGATCCAATAGACTGGGCCCTGCTGATAAGTTGAGCAGTTATAGCCTGGGCTGCCGTTCGGTCCGGCGACGGTGGTTGTACTGCATAAGTCGTAGTCGCCGGAATCATCCCAAAACGGAAAGATACCGACCTGATAGCTGACGCTTACTACCTGCACGGAGACAATATCGGGAGAAGCTGTCTTTTTGCGAATGAGGGCGCCGAAGTTCGCAGCCGAAAACGGGTGAGTGCCGGAGGCACAATCGTTTTCCAAAGTGGCCTGTGTCAGCCCGGCGATCGACGCGATCCGGTAGTCTTTTCCGTCAATCCGGATGCCGCTTCCGGAACGCCACAGCGTACTGAAGAAGTCGCCCGATACTCTCGTGATCATGTTACCTGCGCAAGATAGAGTTCCAACCCGCACCGCGATCTCGGTCGAATTCGGCGGAGTTACGCCAGGGCGCTGCCATAAGTCGACCGGCTTGCCTGCGTCTCCGTAGATGAAACTCCTCACTTTGGTTTGAAGAGAGGACTCGAAGCGGCGGCTGCCAGGGTAGCAGGTAACGCCGTCAAGAGTCAGACAGACGATGATCTTACAATCGTCCGACGGGCTGGAATCGCAGGCGGGGTTGGAGGCCGAGGCCTTCAACGTAACCTGATACCAGTTCAAGGAGCGATAGTTATCGAGATAACCCGCGTGGAACTGAGCGAAGTAGCCGGAGCTGCCGCTCGAAAGGAACAGAGTACCGGCGTTGTCGCCGCTAACTGTAGCGGCTTGGGCATCGTCAGTTAAGGCGGTCGTTGGGTTTTTCCAAACGGTGGATCGGGCCACGGTCATCGCCTGATTCCGCGCGCCCTGTGTATACGTTCGGTCCCCGGGTAAAGACACATGGCGGATCAGTGCGCCGGTCTGCGGGTCGACGATGCGTTCGGAGCGGTCGGTCATGCTGATGGTGGGCCACGCGTATTCGCCCGGATGGGAGCGATCTTCGGGCTGAGGTTCGGTGTACGTGCGGCCGAGACGGATCGTGTCGGTCTTGAACTCGCCAACAGCGGGCTCGGCAGCAGGGCATTCGAGGCGATAGTAGTGTACCGTTTCGGCTTGCAACGCGCGCGAGTAGCGATTGCCGTCGGCGGCTAGGTCTGCGCTACGTTTGCCGATAATAAAGGTACGGTTCAGGCCGCGGGAGATGTTACCGGCCCGGTCATCCAGGTTAGCTCCGGGGAACTTAGCGGGATTCACATCGTGAACCAAGGGTGAGAAGGATCGGTCTTCACTAACGGCAAGCACACACGGCGTTTCGTCAGGTGCCTCATAAGTGAGAACGGCCTGGGTATTAGTTACGCCTAAGATGTGAACATTCTGTATCACCGCTCCGCTTGCGAAGGAACTAAGTAGAGCGGCAACGGTCAGGACAGCGCGAAACATCTAACAATCAGTTTAGCGGGCCATCTTCTATTGGTTTCTCTATATGGGTCCGACAACGGTAGCCGAGTAGGTCATCGACGGCAGGGTGACCGAGGCGCCGCTGAGATTGCAGAGGCGGACTGAGACTGATCCGGTCGCGCCAACGCGCATCATCCCGAAGGTGCCGGCGGGAAGCGCGGGCCAGCCGGGCGCTACGGCATCGCCGGGGTTCACGCCGGGAACCGTGACGGTCAAATCCGCACTGCAGGCGCCGTTTGCGATCGCAGGGAACGCGAGCACCGCGGTTCCGGTGATCGTGCTGCCGCCGGTGGCGCCCGAACCGGAACCGTTCAGCACGCACCGGCCGCTTTGCGCATGATCGAACGTAATGGTGACGTTGAAAGCGACGGGATCGACCGTAACGTGACTCGGTTCCACATAGTTCGCCGGGCTCGATGTGTCGTAACACGCGACGATAAGGTTCGACGTGCCGAGACCATGCTGCGTCCCCGGGATTGAGAGCAGCGTCTGCGAGGTGAAGGCCAGATTGTAATTGGGCGTGTTTGAGCCCCCAAGGCCGGAACCATTAACCGGCAGCCAGCTGCTCAGCGAGGAATTCCAGCCCAGGACCTGCCCGTTGAGCGGCGGAGCGTTGGACACGGGCCGTCCTTGCAGACCGGCTACGTGCGCTGCCGCGGGGCTGCCCGCGAGGTCTCCACCGAACGACAGCGGCTCCCATGTTTTCGCCGCAACGCTGTAGGTCAACACCTGGCCATCGCCCGGGGTCGCAACCGCGATGGGATTACCGTGCAGAGCGACGACCGAAAGAGACGCGGGCGAGCCGCTGACATCGCCTCCGAATGCGATCGGCTCCCACCAATTGGCGGGACCGTTAAACTTTAGAACCTGGCCATCGCTGGGCGCCACCGTGGATAGCGCCTTGCCGCGGATCGCGCTAACTGTGATGGCCGTGGGGCGGCCGCTGATATCGCCGCTAATACTGGTAGGCTGCCACTGACCGGGGACGGCGTTGAATAGCATGAGCTGGCCGTCGTTCGGCGCGGAAGGCGAGACTTGCCGACCTTGCAGTCCGCCGACTTGAACGAGGGCGGGATTGCCGCTGATGTCGCCACCGAGCGCGAGCGGCTGCCAGGCGTTATTGGCGGCGCTGAACTCGAGAAGCTGACCATCGAGCGGCGTTGCGCTGAGAATGCCGCGGCCGAGGATGCCGGTTACGCGGACCGATGCGGGCGAGCCGCTGATGTCGCCGCCGAACCACGCGGGCTGCCACAATCCGGTGCTAACGCTGAAGTCGAGAAACTGGCCGTCGGCGGGGGGGACCGTGGCGAGCGGACGACCAAGGAGTCCGCTGACTTGGAGCGCGGAAGGTTGGCCGCTGACATCGCCACCCAACGCGATGGGCGACCAGTTGCCGGTAGCACCGCTGAACTTCAGCAGTTGTCCATCGACGGGCGCGGTTACGGAGAGGGCACGGCCGAGAAGTTTGGTTACGGTCAGGGCGCCGGGGGTCCCGCTCACGTCGCCGGCGACCGGCTGCCATATCGGGTTCGTTCCGTCGGTGCTGAGTACGCCGCCCGCGTGGTTGGATTCACTGGGGACGCGGCTGGCGGTCGCGGCGCCTTCCAGAACCCAGGTGTTGGGCGAGCCACATCCGTAAAAGTTCTGGCCGGCGGGCGCGCTCGATAAGAAGAAGAACTCGCCTTGCCCGCACGTCGCCGGCAACGATGCGCCGGTTTGAGCAGGCTTGGTGGGCCCCAGCGAACTGAAGTCGGCGTCCTTGGTCTGCGTGCGCAGATCGACCTTGGTCTGAGCGGATAATTGTGCGGCAAGCGGCAGCGCGCAGAGTACGGAGATCGCGGAAGTTGTCCGCCGAAGCTGAAATCGCATAAATTGACGTCCGGTTTTGGGGCTGCTATCGAATTCCCGGAAGCCCCGATTTCAGTGAAGCAGACCAATGCCGGGCTGCAACAGCCCAGGACTTGTAAGTTGTTCGAGGGATTAGGTAAAGAAAATTGGACGCGTTGTGTCTTGACTCAGTCTCGACAGGGTAGAGCGGCACTTACGCGCCCGGGTTCGGGCTCAGAATAACCGCCTGATATGCTTACCTTTCAGATTCGAATCACATGAAAACACCCATTACAGTTGCATACGGCGACGGCATCGGTCCTGAAATCATGGAAGCCTCGCTGCACATCCTGCGCGAGGGCGGCGCACAACTCGAACTGGAGCGAATTGAGATCGGCGAGAAGGTCTATCTCGGCGGGAATTCGGCCGGAATTGAACCGAGCGCGTGGGAGTCGCTGCGGCGCACCAAAATCTTCTATAAGGCGCCGATCACCACTCCCCAGGGCGGCGGTTTCAAGAGTCTCAACGTAACCACGCGCAAGCGGCTCGGACTCTATGCCAACGTTCGTCCCTGCGTTTCCTACGCCCCGTTCGTCGACACCAAACATCCTGAGATGGATGTGGTAATTGTCCGTGAAAATGAGGAAGATACTTACGGCGGGATCGAATATCAGCTGAGCCCTGAAGTTACGGAGTGTCTGAAACTCATCACCCGGCCCGGCTCCGAAAAGATCGTTCGGTTCGCGTTTGAATACGCTAAGGCGAACAATCGTAAGAAGGTAACTTGCTTCACAAAGGACAACATTATGAAAATGACCGATGGTCTTTTTCATAAGGTTTTCGACGAGATAGCGACTGAGTATCCGGACCTCCAAAGCGAGCATTGGATTGTCGATATCGGGGCGGCTAAGTTAGCCGATACACCCCAGGCGTTCGACGTCGTCGTGATGCCTAACTTATACGGCGACATTCTGTCCGACGTTGCGGCCCAGATCGCGGGATCCGTGGGCTTGGCCGGCTCGGCGAACATTGGGCTGCAGTGCTCCATGTTCGAAGCGATTCATGGGTCCGCGCCGCGGCGGGCAGGGCAGAACTTAGCCAATCCCTCCGGGTTGCTTCTGGGCGGGGTAATGATGCTGGTTCACTTAGGACAAATCGAGGCTGCGGATCGAGTTCATAATGCCTGGCTGAAAACACTGGAAGACGGTGTCCACACGTATGACATCTACAAAGAAGGCGTCAGTAAGGAGAAAGTAGGCACCCAGGAGTTCGCCCAGGCCGTCGTGGCGCGGATGGGCCAGAAGCCGGAGAAACTGAAACCCGCGGCTTACGCGACCGAAGTGGTTAAACGCAAGGAATGGACGCGAAGCACGCTACCTAATCCGAAGGTGGAGTTAGTAGGTGTCGACATATACGTAGGTTCCAGCGAGCGGAGTGGAAAGAAGTTCGGGGATGCCATGCAAACCGCTACCCACGGCGATCTCGAACTGACGATGGTGTCAAACCGCGGTGTTTCTGTATGGCCGGAGTTCATGGAGGAAACCTTCACTGCCGATTACTTCCGCTGCCGCTTCACTACGAAGGACAGTAAGAACGGGATGGTCAATCACGGTCAGATTCTTAAGTTGATGGAACAGGTAAATGCAGCCGGCTTCGACATCGTGAAGATCGAAACGTTGCGTAACTTCGACGGGAAGCCTGGATACTCGCTAGCGCAGGGGCAATGACCGTCGGCATTAGCGTCGGCCTAATCATGGGCGGCAAGTCGGACTGGGAGACGATGCAGGCTGCGAGCCACGTCCTGACGGATTTCGGTGTTTCCCATGAGTGCCGGGTAGTCTCCGCGCATCGCACTCCGGAGATGATGTTCGAATACGCCAGGTCCGCTGAGGAGCGCGGCATTCAGGTGATCATCGCGGGCGCGGGCGGTGCGGCGCATCTGCCCGGGATGGTTGCGTCGCTGACCCTACTGCCGGTGATCGGGGTTCCCGTGCAAAGCCGGGCGCTACATGGGATCGATTCGCTCCTATCGATCGCGCAAATGCCCGCGGGAGTTCCCGTAGCGACTATGTCGATCGGACAGTCCGGAGCGCGAAACGCAGGACTGATGGCGATCCAGATACTGGCACTAAGCTCGCCGGAACTAAAGGCCAAGCTACAGGACTTCCGCCGCGAGATGCGGGAGAAAGTCAAACTAGAGACACTCGGTTGAATCCTATTGTTCCCGGAGCGACTATCGGCGTACTCGGCAGCGGACAACTGGGCCGCATGTTCACCATAGCTGCGCGTCGGATGGGATATCGGGTACATACTCTATCGCCCGATGAAGATACTCCGACGGGGCAGGTTGCCGATACGGAGATTCAGGCAAGTTATGACGACTTAGATGCCGTTCGAGCGTTCGCCTCCGGCGTCGATATTGTCACCTTCGAGTTCGAAAACGTTCCCGCGGCCACGGCAGCGGCGGCCGAGAGTTGTGCGCCGGTGCGGCCATCCGGGGAAGTACTTCACGTCACGCAGCATCGGTTGCGCGAGAAGCGCTGGCTCGCCGGACACGGGTTTCCGGTCGCTCCGTTTGCGGCTGTTTCGTCTCTAGACGAACTAAGGACCGCGGTCGATCGGATTGGATCGCCCGCGATTTTGAAGTCGGCCGGCTTCGGTTATGACGGCAAAGGGCAGATCGCCATCAGCGGTCCGGGACATCTTGATCAAGTCTGGGAACAGATGGCACAAGATGCTGTTCTTGAGCACCGCATCGATTTCGAGTGCGAACTGTCGGTAGTCGCAGCGCGCGGTGAATCCGGCCAGTGTGTGCATTACGGAACGGTTCGGAATGCCCACGTCAACGGAATCCTGGATGTTACAAGTGCACCCTCGTGCGTACCGTCGAAAATCGAGCGCGAAGCGGTTCGGATCGCGCAGGACATACTCGATCAGTTTCAGGTAATCGGCGTATTATGCGTCGAGTTCTTTCTAACTCGCGGCGGTAAGTTACTCGTCAACGAACTAGCGCCGCGGCCTCACAACTCGGGCCACTTCACGATAGATGCGTGTGTAACCAGCCAGTTTGAACAACAGCTGCGCACGGTCTGCGGTCTTCCGCTTGGCGACGTAACTATGCTCTGCCCGGCTGCGATGGCCAATCTATTAGGCGATCTATGGGCGCATGGCGACCCGAACTGGCCGGCCGCACTCGCGATACCCGATGCGAAGCTCCACTTATACGGTAAAGTGGAACCGCGGCCCGGCCGAAAGATGGGACACATCACGGCGATCGGCTCAGACGTAGCCGAGGCGGAACAGCGAGCTTTGGCCGCACGGGAGGTGTTGACTTGATGACATCGTTAGTGCTGGCTATGCTGGCATCACTCGCCGAAGTGCATATAGCGCAGCAGCTGAATCGCGTCGTCGTCACGATCGACGATAAGTCCGCGAGTACTTTCGTCTACGGCGACGGCGTCACCAAACCCTATCTCTGGCCGCTGACGACAGCAGCCGGCGTCGAACTAACTCGCCATTGGCCCATGCAGGACGTGCCAGGCGATCCGCACGATCATCCGCATCAGCGCGGCGTGTGGTTCGCGCACGCCAAGGTGAACGGAATTGACTTTTGGAATTCCGACCCGAGTTATAAGACAAAGAACATGGGCCGGATCTTAGTCGAAGGAACGCCGCGAATTGCGGGGGGCAGCATTACAGCCGACCTATCCTGGCGCGATCCCGATGGCAAAGAGCTTCTTAAGGAGCATCGCGTCATGACCTTTGCCGGCGGGTCGCTACGTACAGTCGATTTCGATATCACCTTGAGTGCAATCACCGACGTTGTCTTCGGCGATGAGAAGGATGGTGTCTTCGGGGTCCGTCTGGCTCATGAACTGGAAGAGCCGCTCGCGGCCGACCAGATCCGCACCGGCCGGATGGTAGCCTCAACCGGTTGTCATCAGGAGAAAGAATGTTGGGGCGAACGCGCCGACTGGATGGATATCTCGGGTACGTTCGGAGATCGTTCGGCAGGCATCGCTATGTTCGACAGTTCAGAAAATCCACGCCATCCAACGTACTGGCACGCGCGCGGATATGGGTTGCTCGCGGTCAACATCTTCGGAGTAAAAGCTTTCACTCAGGATCCGTCGGCCGACGGCTCGATGCCCTTGCCGTCAGGAAAGACGCTGCGTTTCCGATACCGGCTGGTTCTCCACGACGGCGGCCTCGACGTGAATCGCTTGGCCGATTTGTATAAAGCATGGGACTCCGCGCCACTACGTTAGATTGAAGGTATGTTCTCCTGGATTTGCGCGCGCTGCGGCCGCGACAACCCGCCTTCCGCGACTACGTGCGTAAATTGCGGCGCCCGCTTCGACGACCCCGTCGAGCCGGA
>NZ_CAJCHS010000081.1 GCF_903970205.1 Nevskia soli
GTTAAATGCCAAGACCGATCAGGGCGACGCCAACAATGACTACGGCGATGGAATCGTGAGTGGAACCGAGGGCAAAGGCAATTCGCTGCGAAGCGCCAACCCGGCGGGACCTGACGTGACGCTCAGCACCGGGCGCGGCACGATCACGGTACGAAAGCACGACTGACGCTTGCGGGCATACCTGCCGTGCGCGGCCCAGCGCTCTGGCGCGCGCCGGTTGTTAACGATGATTCAGCTTCGAACCTTCGTTTGACAAAACGCAACGGAACTGAATAGGATTTCTCCATGAAGTTACTTGATTTCCTTCTAACTCTCGCGTTAGTTCCTGTGGCGCTTGCGCAAGTCACCTATTCGTACGTGTCAGTCGACTACCCCGATTCTTCAAATACGTATTTGAGTGGCGTCAACTCGGCTGGAGATACCGTGGGAGCGTACCTGTATTGCAGCGGGATCCTTTGTTATCCCTCGTTCTATAGTTTCTACCGGTCGGCGAACGGTACCTTTACTCCGATCATTCCCAACTCATCTTCCTTTGCCGCTGGGATCAGCGATTCCGGCGTCATCGTAGGGGGGACTGGTAGTTACGGCATGATCATCTACCACTCACAGTTTCACGCCGTCGGATCAGCACAAGACCCCGTCGCGTTAACTGGGGTCAGTACGAATAACTTGATTGTAGGAACTTCGGCAAAATACGGCGCTTTCGAGATCTCCGGTGGTAAGGCACCGCAGCTTCCTAGTTACAATGGCCAAAGTATTTCAGTAACCGGCATTAATGCGACTGGAACCATTGTTGGGTATGCCGAAGATGGGGAGACGCTTACAGGACTCCTTTTACCACCGGGAGGAAGTTATCAGGTAATCAACTATCCCGGTGCAAACCCGGAAACTCAACTTACAGGAATCAACGACTTCGGCACGATTGTCGGGACACAGTTTGACGATCTTTCGATTCCAAAAGGGTTTACTTACGCAAACGGTGTATTTTCGGACGTGGTGTTTCCCGGAATGGGTCAACTGTGGGCCACGGGGATTAACAATAACGGTGTCGTGGTCGGGTACTACGTGAATCCCATGTACGGCACAGTACACGGCTTTATCGCTACGCCTGTACAGTAGCGCCAGCAGGGGGGAAGTTCCACCCGCCCGTTAACTAAACGCGCTTGGATTCAGAGCGTCGGAGAACAAGATTGAGTCGCTCGCGCCGGTTGACAGCTTAAACTGTGACGTGCGAACGGAAGCCGGAACGACGGCGTAGGGAACCGAGGCGACTGGACCTTTGAACAAGCTGTTTCTTTTCGATATCGATGGCACGCTGGTGCGCGGCGCCGGACCGCAACACGCAGCCGCGCTGGTGGCCGCCATCCGGCAGGTGCTTGGTGTGGAGACAACCCTTGACGGGATCCCGGTCCATGGCATGCTCGACCGGGATATTCTTCGCGACATGCTTAGAGCCGGAGGATTCGATGACGCCCGAATCAACACGGCCCTACCCGCAATCGTGGCCGCCGCTCAGGAGCTTTACCCGCCAACATGCCCGGACATCTCAGCAAAGGTTCTGCCCGGAGTTCGCGAGGTGTTATCGGAGATCAGGGCGCTGGAATTCCCGATCGGCCTGGTCACCGGAAATCTGACGCGGATCGGCTGGACGAAGATGGAGCGCGCCGGCCTACGAGACTTCTTCTCATTCGGGGCGTTCTCCGATATGGGCGCGACGCGCGGCGATCTGGCGCGGATTGCTGTCGAACTGGCGGGCGTTTCGGGCTGCGCGGTAACGATGACCGGCGATGCGCCCAGCGACGTTGCGGCCGCGAAGAGCAACGGATTCCGCTCGGTCGCCGTCGCGACCGGGCTCACGCCGCGCGAGACGCTTGCGGCGCTGCAACCGGACCTGCTGCTCAACGATCTGTCGCAGCCGGAAGATCGCCGTGCTCTGATCGGCGGCTGAAACGCACCCCAACCCCGGGCCGAAGACCTTTGATGAAAACCGTCCCGGAACGATCGGGCTCGACTTCGTACATCTCCTCGTCGTCCACTTCGACGTGATAACTCGACAAGGGATCCAGCCCCACCAGAAAATCATCGTTCGCGGTCTGCGAGCCTGACCGGAAGCGATCCCCGTTGCCGGCGAAGTGGATCGCCGCTTCGTCCAGATCGATGGGTTCGTGCGCGGTGTGCGGGTCGATCACGCGAACCTGGCCGGCGCTGAACTCCTCCATCACCCCTTCGATCATCCCCGCCCAGCGCGCATCGTCATCCCAGCTGGACCGCACGGCGAACTGACCCAGCAGTTCATCGTGCATCGCGAGCGGCACGTGATAGTAACTCAGACCCGGTTGATACGGATTGGCCCAAAGAAACTCATAAGGAATGCCGAACGGTCCGCGCATCAGGAAGCGGTCGTCGGTCAGCCAGCCTTGCACTACCTGCGATTCGGGAGCGTTCGAATCGAGCGCGACCATCATCATCTCTGCCGCGCGCGACAGCGCCGCAACGCGTAAATCCGGCTCTCCGGCTTTAGGCGAGAACGGGATGTGGAACTCGTTATCCGCTGCCGGCCAGGGCGCCGGATAATACGCCAGAACGCTGAAGAGCGGCAGCGTTTTGAAGTAGCCGCTCGCACTCTCGCGGAGGTCGATGCGCAAGTTATCGCGAACGGCATGCAGGAGTTCGAAAAGCGGCTCGATATCCGGGCCGCTCAGCAGGAGAGCGCCGCTTTTTACGGCCGGCAGTATCCTTCCGGCAAGCTCGTCATGTACAACGAAGCGCAGCGCAGCTTCAGACGATGCGTCATCCCCTGTCGCGATTGCGATCGCTGCCAGTGCTTGAGAACGAAGGTCGGCGATGCCGCGTCCCGCGGTTCGATCCCCGGCCGCACGTTCGAGCCGCTCCCGCAGCCTTGACCGGGCGGCAGGCTTTAGCTGGTCGTAGCACCAGTCATACACGAGGGCGATCTGACGTATGTCCGAATTGGGTTGCAACGCCGCCGCGATGGCCCGATCGGCCGCTTTCCCGTCATCCGTGACGCGGAAATACAGAGCGTTTGCAAATGCCGGCTCGGGCAGGTCGATCGTGCTCGAAACCACCCGGTCGAACTGCTGCCATCGAAGGGATTCGCGAACGCGCTCCCGCCGCAGCAGCTTCAGTTTCTGCGAGCGCAAAAACAGACGCGGGTGATCGTCGTACACGCGATAGCTTTCGGTTGTCGATTGAGCCGGTAGTTTTCCAACCAAAACAATCAGACCCGCGATCACCAAGAGGCCGCGCCGCACTGCTCCCGATTGTGCCACAGGCGCGCGCTGTGTCACGGAGACACGCCATCTGGAACAGAAGACACGATGGCCCGGTTCGCTCCCGCGCCTCCGTCAACGGTATCAATGAGTTAGGGAGCGAGTGGACGGTTTCCGGGTTGCTATGATGTAACGCGAATCGGAGAAGGTTTCTTCTCTAACCTGCCCTCGCTGCAACGGGTGGGCAACTTCAAGGTGGAAGAGTGCAAACGCCGGAATACGGAATCCGGCGTTCGGTAGTTACTCCAGACCTGGTCGTTGCTTCAGCGATGCCGTTGCAGCCAGGGGTTTTTTATCTCGCCGGATGGCCGGCATGCCGCAAAATCCACGTCGTAACGGAATCCAAAACCACCGGTGCCATCGTTTCCTCGGTGGCCGCGTACTCCTGTGGCGCTCCCGTCTTCACGGTTTGCATCAGGTGATTCAGACCGGGGAGCTTCAGGATTTCGTAATCCCGGTTTCCGGCTTTTTCGAGACAGGCCGCGATTACCGGCAGGTTCTGCGATGGAACTACCTGGGTATCCAGAGAGCCGTTGATCGCCAGGACCGGGATCGTTAATTTGCTGAGGACGGACGCCGGATCGAACGTGTAGAAGAATCGCATCCAGGGGCTTGCCATCATTCGGGCCTGCCCCCGTAGTGCCGGTTCCGCGCCTTTGCGCGCTGCCTCAGGCAAAGTCGTCAGACCGCGATCCACTGCGGCCTGGATTTCGGCATCGGTTGGCGGCGTTGGACCCGTTGCGAGAGACGCGAACTTCTCGACCCGCGCCTCGTTGACTGCAACCTCGGCGTCATCCAGGCCGCTCGCTTTCGCGATCGCCGCGCGTTGTGCTTTCAAAACATCGCGCCCTGGAACGGCGATCCCGGCCAGCATCACGATAAACGCAATATGACCGTCGCGAACGGCCAGCATCGGCCCCACCGTTGCGCCCTCGCTGTGGCCGATTAGGCCGATCCGTTCCCCGTCGATCTCTTTCCGCGTGCGGAGCCAGGCGACGGATCCGGCGGCGTCATCGACGAAATCCGCGGTTGTAGCGGCAGCGAAATTCCCGGTCGATTTCGCCGTTCCGCGATCGTCGACCCGCAGCACGGCGATTCCATTCCGGGTCAGGTAATCGGCGATCACCCAGAATGGCTTGTGGCCAAGGATCGTTTCATCGCGATCCTGTGCGCCGGATCCAGTGATCAGAAGCACGGCCGGGAACGGTCCGCCGGTTTGAGGCAGCGTCAACGTGCCGGCGAGCTGCACGTCAGCCGCTTTGCTTGGATACGTCACGTCTTCGCTGCGGTACGGGAACGGTGGCTTCGGCGTTTGCGGTCGCGCCGGCGCCGCGTCTCCATTACCAGTGGCGCGTTGCAGTGCCAAGGCGAGCTTCGCGCCGCCTTGCTCCCAGAATCCGGAGATCTCCGATCTTTCCGCATTGCTGGTTCCCGAAAACGAAGCCACCGGGGCAGCCAGCTTCATCTGAACCGCGTCGCTCGTCGCGACCACTTCTGCGAACGCCAGCCCGAAAGCGCCCTGGTCCGGGCTGTCCATGGCGCCTGTCAGCTTGCCGTCCGGTGATCTTGTGATGTGGAAGACGAGCCGGATTTTGCCCATCCCGGTGTCGAGAGTGCCTTGCCAATTGCCTTCCGGAAATTGAGGGATCTGTGATTGAGCCGAAATCGACGTCATGATAAACAGCGCTGCAAGCAAAGTGCGCATTGCAGATAGCCTATCGAAGCGGGCGGACGCGCGGCAACAGATTCTCGCTCGGACGTCCTTCCCGGCAGGCGAGCCAACCCATCAATTCCGGTTGAGGACCAAACAAAGCGAGCACGAAGCCGTTCCGATCGGGCGCCGGTTGTAAGCCATCAGAGACTTTCCAGCCATGTGCTGCGCCCGACGTCAAGGCGGCGGAAAGCACGCGCAACCCAATAGCGCCGGAAGATCGCAGGCGTTCGGCTTCGACCTGGCAGGCTGGATAGCTTTCAAGCCCGCCGGTCACAACCGCTTCGGGCAGCGAGGGCTTGGCAAGATCAATCGAGTCAGGAATGTCGATGGTCCACAGGGCGCGCCGCACATTCGCCAGCTCCGCTTCCGTGGTGATCTCTTCATGCCGCAGAAATTCGGCCCACGCACCGTCGGGCGTGTCCGCAAAATACTGAACGGGAACGGAACTGCCTTCCGCGTTCCAACGTCCCGCGCCCTGCGCCCGCCCTTCCCACAAGAACGGAAACCGCGGGTCGCAATGGCGATATACGATCACGTCGCGGGCGACGCCACAAGCGCGCCGGAGAGCGCACGCAGCCGGGCGACGATTTCGTCATCCGGGCGCCAGGCCCCAACCAGCAATTCCATCGGGCTTTTGCCATCGAGTTGGGTGCGCCGCCGCTGGAACCATTGCCGGATTCCAGCGTCGTTATACGCGCCGTTCAGATCGCCGACAATCAGGGAAAGCACGTGCAGGCGCGCGGCGACATCGTCGGGCGTGGTTCGCGTCTTGGCCAAATAACGCCGAATGCTGACTGTCGAGATTCCAACCAGCTTCGCGAGCAGATCCAGCCCGAGGACTTGTTCCATCCGAACCCATTCGAATTCAGGCGCGGGAGAAGCTTCCAAGGCAGAGTTGAGACGCATCAGCGAGAGCAGCATACTTTCCCCGTCGGTTGCGTCAATTTCGATACCCTGTCCAATCCCGGCGCGATGAAGATGGGTTAGAAGGTTTTCCACCGTTTGTGCATCCAGGTTACCGTCGCGCGGAAACAGGCCCATCGCGTCCGCCAGATTGACGGCGTTCACAACCACAGTTGCGACCTTGCGTTTCTCGACTGGATTGTCAATAGATAGAAGTTGGGGCATAGCATTTCTCCACTGCTGAACCGATTGTACTCCCGCTCGCGCGCTGTGTCAAGTTTGCCCCCAGATTCTTCCCTCCCACGCCCCGAGATCGACACGTTGCTGCGCCCCCGCACCCGTATCAATTTCGCGGAACTGTCCCCAGTCAGGTAATGACAAAACGGTCGGCCGATTGGTCAAATTCACCGCAAGGCGCACGATGGAAGCCGGCGAGCCGCCTTGGAGCCGCCGGTCGAACAGGACTGCCCGGTCCGCGGCAGGATGGTCGACCCACGCCAAATCTCCGCGCTGGAGCGTCGTTGAATTCCTCCGCAGGGAGACGAGGCGCTTGTAAAACGGCAGAAATTGCGGGCGTCTGGACTGAATTTCCCAGAACACTTTCAAGCGGTGGAACATAGCGTCGCCCCCGCTCTCGGTCGAGTCGCCCACCTCCTGTCCGTTGTAGATCATCGGGACGCCGTCGAGAGTGAACATAAGGAATGCCGCGGCCATTGATCCGTTTTCCCCAAATACGGCGATCGCGTTTTCCTCATCGTGATTTTGTGAATAGCGCAGATGCAGCGCGCCGGGCGAGAAACGAGCCTGCTGCTGTTCCCATGTGCGTCGAAAGTCCGTCGCCGGTGCGCCAGTGGTCATCACCGCTCGCAATGACTTATAGAGGTCCCACGAGTAATCGATGTCGAACGCGCGCCGGAGCAGATCGGGCTCGCCCCACTCGGCCAGCATCATCAGATCCGGCTTCACGCGCTCGAGTTCCGGCCGCGCCTGCTCCCAGAAATCAGTTGGCACCAGCCCCGCGACGTCACAGCGAAAGCCGTCCAAATCGAACTCGCGCAGCCAGTAGGTGAGCATCTGGATCATGTAGGTCCGGAGCCGCGGATTGGAGTAATCCAATCCGGCGACATCGGTCCAATCGTCGTTGGGCTGCGCGATCCTACCGGCCGCGTCATGTTTGTAGAAGTCCGGGTGTTCCATCATGACGCTGTCCCAGGCGGTGTGATTGGCAACGATGTCGATGATCACGCGCATCTTTCGGCCATGCGCGCCGCGAATGAGCGCATGAAGATCGTCCGCGGTCCCATAGTCCGGATTGATCCCGTAGTAGTCGCGGATCGCATACTCACTGCCGAACGGAGGTTTCGCGCGAAGCTTGCCGAGCGGGTGGATCGGCATCAGCCACAAGAGATTAGCGCCTAACGCGTCGATATCGCCAAGCTTGGCGGTTACCGAAGCGAAGTTGCCCGCCGCCGAGAAGGTGGGGACGTTGATTTCATAAATCACGGAACTGGTGAGCCATTGCGGCATACGGCCCTAATGGTATCGCCTAAGTCCCACCGACGCCCGAAAGCACCCGGCGATATGATGAAGACGAATGCCGCTGGTCCCTTCCTACATCGCATCGCTTCGACCCTATGAGGCGGGGCGCAACATGGAAGAGGTCAAGCGGGAGTACGGGCTCGACAAAGTCGTCAAGCTAGCTTCCAACGAGAATCCTCTTGGCGCCTCACCCTTGGCTCTGGAAGCCATGCAGCGCGCATTGCGTGGCGGTCTGAACCTCTATCCAACCGGCGGCCGCGAACTGCGCGAGCGTCTGGCATCGCAGTTCGATCTCAAACCGGAGAACGTGATCGCAGGCAGCGGTTCGGAAGGCATCATGTCCAACATCATCCGCACGTTCCTGTGCGACGAGGACGAAGTGCTCACCACCGAATCGGCATTCATTGGATTTCAGGTGCTCGCGAAAGGCCGCGGCATCTCGTATCGGACGGTCCCTTACCGCGAGTGGACTTACGATTTGCCGGCCCTCGCCGCCGCGATTACCGAACGCACGAAAATCATCTACCTGGCGAATCCGAATAATCCCACGGGCACGATCTTCACCCGGCTGGAGTTCGACGCTTTCTACCGGCATGTTCCGGAGCGCGTGCTCATCATCCTCGATGAAGCGTATTTCGAATACGCCAAAGATAATCCGCGCTACCCGGATTCCATGCATTACCGCTACGACAACGTCATCACGCTGCGTACGTTCTCAAAGGCATACGGACTAGCGGGCGCGCGGATTGGATATGGCTTCGCGCATGAAGATCTGATCGCCAACCTGCTGAAGGTCAAGCTCCCGTTCGAACCGAGTCTGGTCGCGGAGGCGGCCGGCCTGGGCGCGCTCGACGACAAGGAATTCCTGCACCGTACCCTTGAAGTGAACGCTCGCGGAATGCGCATGCTGACGGAAGGATTGCGAAGTCTGGGAATCCGCTTCGTTCCTTCCGATGCGAATTTTGTGATGACCGTCTGGGAGAGCGATGCGGAGGCTGCGCGCGTAGCTGAAGACCTGCTGCGCGAAGGCGTAATCGTTCGTCCGCTGCGCGCATTTGGGATTCCGAATGCCATCCGCGTCTCCATCGGGACGGAACCGGAAAACCTCGTCTTTCTGAACGCCATGGAAAAAGTCATGGCGCTAGCCAAGGTGTGACGAGACATTGAAGAGGAGAGTTTATGCCGCAAGTCGCAGAACCCATTTCTAACCCGAGCGCCAACCCGCAAATGGGTGATAGCCAAAACGATTACGATTTTCTTCCGCTGAACGGAACGGATTATGTCGAGTTCTATGTAGGAAACGCCAAGCAAGCCGCACACTTCTACCGCACCGCGTTCGGCATGAGCCTGAGCGCGTACCGGGGCCCGGAGAATGGCTCGCGCGATCGCGTTTCCTACGTCGTACAGCAGGGCAAAATTCGCTTCGTTCTCACCACGCCGTTGCGTGCCGATCACCCGATCAACGAGCACATAACGAAGCACGGCGATGGCGTCCACGATGTGGCGCTATGGGTTGACGACGCCGAATCCGCCTGGCGGGAGACGACCAAGCGCGGCGCAAAGAGTGCCCGCGAGCCGCAGACGCTGAGCGACGATCACGGCGAAGTTCGCATTTCGTCGATCGCGCTCTATGGCGATACGATCCACACGTTCGTCGAGCGCAAGAACTATCACGGGACATTTCTTCCGGGTTTTACAGCAACACCTTCGCCCGATCCACTGGCCCAACCTACCGGGCTTAAGTACGTCGACCACATGGTGGGGAATGTCGGTTGGGGCGAAATGAATCGCTGGGTCTCGTTCTATCGCGATGTCATGGGATTCCGCCAGTACCAGCACTTCGACGACAAAGACATCAGCACGGAATATTCGGCCCTGATGTCGAAAGTAATGGCCAACAGCAACGACCGGGTCAAGTTTCCAATTAATGAGCCGGCCGAAGGCAAGCGCCGGTCGCAGATCGAAGAGTATCTTGATTTCTACGGCGGCCCGGGCATTCAACACATAGCCATGGCGACGGATAATATTGTCGACACGGTTACTAAGCTGCGCACGCAGGGAGTTCAGTTTCTGCGCGTTCCAACTTCTTACTACCTGGAGTTAGAAGCGCGCGTTGGCAAGATCGACGAACCAATGGATCAGCTAAGTGAACTGGGCATCCTGGTCGACCGCGACGACGAAGGTTATATGTTGCAGATATTCACCAAGCCGGTGGAGGATCGCCCGACTCTGTTCTACGAGATCATCCAACGCAAGGGCAGCCGCAGCTTCGGCAAAGGCAATTTCAAGGCGTTGTTTGAAGCGATTGAGCGGGAACAGGACGCGCGCGGGAACCTTTAGATCGCGTTGGCGCGTGGCCGCTACACGCAGGAAGCCAACCGGCGTTACAGCGGCCCAATTTCGGTCAGCTCTATACAGAGGAATCGCGGATCCTGCGGTTCCGACTGTAGATTGCTGGATTTCCAACATGAATCTCGGCAGAGGGGATGGACTTGGTCGCCACGCTTCCCGCGGCAAGAATCGCGAGTTTTTCTATGTTGACACCGGGACAGACCACCGCTTTGGCGCCTACCCATGCGCCGTCCCCGATAACGATGGGGCTCACCCGCAAGCCGAAGTAAGGATCGGACCAATCATGA